>NZ_JBIPCR010000014.1:0-175943 GCF_044007335.1 Flavobacterium sp. FlaQc-48
TTTAACTCCTTATTTATACCAAATGTTCTTCTGAAAACTACTCCCCTAGCCCCGATAGTAGTGAAAATCCTTTTGTACCGGGGTTCGGTACAAAAGATTGCAACGCATAGCGGGATTAAGCTCCTAACTCAAAGGCCAAAATCTCAAACTCACTCAGCCAGACAAAAAGTGATCCTATATATAGGTAACAAAAACAAACCCGACAGGTTTTGGAAAACTGTCGGGTTGGGTGATTGAAATCTTACCTTATATATTAGGAAAGGGAAAAGTGTCCTTATTTAGTGTTTATACTATCGATTACTTCTTTTGTAATGTGGATGCTTTTGAGTTTAGCCTGATGATCGAAAATTGGGCCTGTTGCCATTAGCTCGTCTACTTTGGCGTAATCGATGAACTTTTTAAGATCTGTTATTAGCTGCTCTTTGTTTCCTGTGAAAGTACATGCGGTCATTTGATTGACATGAAAACGTTCTTCTTCGCTCATGATATCATCCAGGGAATCTACGGGTGGCTGCAAACCTTTTCGGTCACCTCTAATTAAATTTAGAAACATTTGGTATAAACTTGTCGATAATCTTTCGGCTTCTTCATTGGTATCGGCTGCAATGATATTGACACAGGCCATTGTTTTGGGTTTGTCTAAAACAGCTGAAGGCTGAAAGTTTTCGCGGTAGAACTCAAAAGCCTGTATCATTTGTCGTGGTGCAAAATGCCCGGCAAATGCATAAGGTAATCCGTAAGCCGCGGCAAGTGCGGCGCTTTCCATACTTGAACCCAGAATCCAGATGGGAACATTTGTCCCTTCGGCTGGAAAAGCCCTTACTTTTGCTGTAGCATTTTCGGCTGAAAAATAATCCTGAAGCTTGGTGACGTTTTGCGGAAATCGCTGTGCCTGTTCAAAAAAGTCTTTTCGGATGGCTTCGGCAGTTGGCTGATCTGTTCCCGGAGCTCTTCCTAAACCTAAATCGATTCGGTTTGGATAAAGTGTTTCTAAGGTTCCAAATTGTTCTGCTACTATTAAAGGAGAGTGATTCGGTAACATGATTCCGCCAGAACCAACACGAATGGTTTGCGTTTGACTGGCGATGTAACCAATTAAGACTACAGTTGCTGAACTGGCAACGTGTGCCATATTATGATGTTCGGCCAGCCAGAAACGCTTGTAACCTAAGTGGTCTGCGAGCTGGGCTATTTCTTTTGTTTTTTGAAATGTTTCGGGTGCGTTGCTATCTTGTGTAATGATAGCTAATTCTAATATCGAGATTGAAATTGGGTCTTTCATATATAATGTAGCTTTTATGCAAAATTAATTCATTTACGACAAAGCTTAAATTCTTTCGTGTTAATAGATTTATAAAATTTATCGGTGTTAAATATTTTAATGCTGTTATTTTGAATTGAAATATCGCCATTAAATAGATTAAAAGTAGTTTTTACCAGAAGCTACAACTTTATAATCTCTAAATTATTTTTCGCAAGAATTTCCGATAAATCAAAAAAGTTGAATGATTTTAAACCTAAATTTGTACTTCAAAAATAAATTTCGATCCTAGACTTTCCCTCAAATGACACATAAAATTTTAATTATAGACGACGAAGAAAAACTTAGAAGTCTATTGGCGCGCATTATAAAATCAGAAGGCTTTGAAGTTATTGAAGCGAAAGATTTAAAATCTGGTTTTAAAAAACTGGAACAAACGGATGTTGATGTTGTGTTATGTGACGTAAAATTACCGGACGGAAATGGTGTTGATTTTCTGCAGACTATCAAAGGAAGTTTTCCTTTGATTGAAGTTATTTTGTTAACGGCTTTCGGAAATATTCCGGATGGTGTTCAGGCGATGAAAAATGGCGCTTTTGATTATATTGTAAAAGGTGATGATAATGACAAAATTATTCCGCTTTTATACAAGGCCGTCGAAAAAGCACATTTGCAGAAAAAAGTAAAACAACTCGAAAAACGTATTGGCGATAAATATTCCTTTAATACTATTATAGGAAAATCTAAAGGAATCGAACAGGTTATTGATTTGGCCCAAAAAGTGGCTAAAACCGATTCTACTGTTTTGCTTACAGGCGAAACCGGAACCGGAAAAGAAGTGTTTGCACAGGCAATTCATGAAAATAGCAATCGTGTCGGGAAATCTTTTGTGGCTTTAAACTGCAGTACTTTCAGTAAAGAAATTCTGGAAAGCGAATTATTTGGACACAAACAAGGAGCTTTTACCGGAGCTTTGAAAGATAAAAAAGGTTTTATTGAAGAAGCCAATGGCGGGACTTTATTTCTGGATGAAATTGGAGAGATGCCAATTGATCTTCAAGCCAAATTATTACGCGTTTTAGAAACCAGCGAATATATTCCTATAGGTGATACTACTCCAAAAAAATCGAATTTCAGATTAATTGCTGCAACAAACAGGGATTTAAAGACAGAAAGCGAAGAACACCGTTTTCGTTCTGATTTGTATTTTCGCCTCAATATTTTCGAAATTAAACTTCCGCCTTTACGTGAAAGAATAAAAGATATTGCTCTTTTGACCCATTCTTTTGTTAAACAATTTTCTGAGAAGACCAATAAAAAAACATTACATATAACTGATGATTTTCTTGATAAATTAACACATTATTCCTGGCCGGGAAATATTCGCGAACTCAAAAACATTATTGAAAGATCAGTTATTTTGAGTAATGGCGATACTTTAACTTCAGATGTTTTGCCTTATGAGATGCAACATCAAACAGAAAAAAACAGTAAACCCATGTCGGCTTTCTCCATGCAGAGTGTTGAAAAACTACATATTCAAAAGGTTTTAAATTATACAAAAGGTAATAAAGCAGAAACGGCACGTTTGCTCGAAATTGGGATTGCTACTTTGTATCGAAAGCTAGAAGAATATGGAATCCAATAGCAAGGGCAATTTCAATGACCATCCAAATTTTTAATCAATACCTTATCATTTCAATAAAAGCTTATCATTTTGATAGGCTTTTTTTATGCCTGATTTTTGGCATAAAGCTACATTCCTTTTATTGACAGCACTTTAGACACAACTTGACTTTTTCGGAACATCTTTTGGCATAAGGAGGGAGAACACAAAAATTCATTCTCATGAAAAATCAAGTCACCTCAATCTACAAACAAGCAGAACGCTTTGCTGAAATAACTAAAAAATCTATTATTTCCGGTAATATCGTCCGCGCAAAAAAATGCCTGGCACTCGCTGAACGTTTATTCGTTAGCGGAAGCATTGAAACCAAAAATGCCATTTCGAATGTGTATGTTTTCTCTGTTTCTTCTTTTATGGAAGTGCGTCACTGCAATATTTCACATCTTTTTCCTCAAACGCTAAAAGCGGAATATATCAAACAAATTAATACTTCAGGAGTATAAAAATGTTTAATCGGTTAACTGTTATTTGGTTAATCGTCCAAAAATCTAAAAATCCAATAATCTAAATAATTCTAAAACCTATGTTAATCACTTTTCTTTTACTCGCATTGGCCGTTGTGTTGTTTGCGATCTGTTTTAAATCAGTTGAATTTTTTGAAAAAATCTAAATCATGACTGCACTATTTATTGTTTCCATCGCCGTTTTTGGCTATTTGGTTTATGTATTAATTAAACCTGAAAAATTTTAATGATGTTAAAAGTTATAAGTGAGATGTTAGATGTTATACGTCAATCTCCTTTTACAAATCACATCTGACATTTCACTAAAATTTAAAAAATTATGAACACAGAATTACTAGGCGTCATCAGTATCTTTATCGTTTCGATAGTTTTAGCTATTCCGTTAGGAAAATATATTGCTAAAGTTTATTTGGGCGATAAAACATTCTTTGACCCGATTTTCAATCCAATTGAAAAATTTATATTTAAAATCAGCGGTATCAATTCCTCTGAAGAAATGAACTGGAAACAACACTTAAAAGCACTTTTAAGTATCAATATGCTTTGGTTCTTTCTTTGCTTTTTCGTTCTATTGTTTCAGGGATCGTTGTTTTTAAATCCTGATAATAATCCAAACATGACACCTGATTTGGCCTTTAATACCGCCATTTCATTTGTAGTGAACTGTAATTTACAACATTATTCAGGCGAAAGTGGCGTTTCTTACCTTTCACAAATGTTCCTGATGTTCCTGCAATTTGTTTCTGCCGGGGTTGGTATGGCTTCTGCAGCAATCATTTTTAATGCAATGAAAGAAAGAACTACAGAGAAACTAGGCAACTTTTATAATTATTTTATCAAAAGCTGTACCCGTATTTTATTACCACTCTCCGTTATAGTTGCTACAATTTTAGCATTCAGCGGAACCCCAATGGATTTTGACAGTAAAGATTCCATCACAACTTTACAAGGCGATCACGTTGACGTTTCCCGAGGGCCTGCTGCTGCTTTTATTGCCATTAAACACTTAGGTACAAACGGTGGTGGATTCTTTGGAGCCAACTCAGCTCATCCTTTAGAAAACCCAACTTATTTTACCAATGCAGTTGAGCTTTGGTCACAATTAATTGTTCCTTTTGCCATGATTTTTGCTTTAGGTTTTTATCTAAAGAAAAAGAAATTATCCTACGTAATTTTTGGAGTGATGACGATTGGGTTCTTACTACTGGTTATTCCAACAATGATGTCAGAAATGAACGGAAATCCAGCTATCGAAAAAATGGGAATTGCCCAGACAACCGGAGCTATGGAAGGAAAAGAAGTGCGGTTTGGACCAGCTGTTTCTGGTTTTTGGAGCATTGCAACCACGGTAATTTCTACAGGTTCTGTAAATAGTATGCACGATAGTTCAATGCCGGTTTCCGGTGCTATGGAATTGCTTGCCATGATGGTCAATGCTTTTTATGGTGGTTGTGGTGTTGGTATCCTGAACTTCTACATCTTCATCATTCTGGCTGTATTTATTTCGGGATTAATGGTGGGGCGAACACCGGAATTCTTAGGAAAGAAAATCGAAGCGCGAGAAGTTAAAATTGCTGCTTTTATCGCTATTCTTCATCCTTTATTAATATTATCAGGTACCGCTTTAGCATCTTATTTTGCTGCAAATGATACCGCAATGGGTTACTGGTTTAGCGGAAACGCAACAGGCTGGTTAAATAATCCGGGACACCACGGATTCTCTGAAATGTTATACGAATATACTTCGAGCGCTGCCAATAACGGTTCTGGTTTTGAAGGTTTAGGTGATAACAATCCGTTCTGGAATATCACTACAGGAATTGTGTTGCTGTTAAGCCGTTTCATTCCTATCGTTGGGCCATTGGCAATTGCAGGATTATTGGCGAATAAAAAATACATTCCTGAAAGTGCCGGAACTTTAAAAACTGACACTTCTATTTTTGGAATTATGGTTTTTGCCGTAATCGCGATTATTGCTGCTTTATCATTCTTTCCAGCGTTGGCTTTAGGTCCATTGGCAGAATATTTTACTTTAAAATAATATAAAAGAAAAATGACTAATAATAAATCCAATTCATTGTTTGAAAGCAAACAGGTAAAAGAAGCTTTAGTGCAATCTTTTGTGAAGCTGAATCCAAAAATGATGATCAAAAATCCGGTAATGTTTACCGTAGAAATAGGAACTGCCATTATGCTTGCTGTTTGTGTTTCCATTTTGATGGGAGCAACAGATCAGGGTAGTTTTATCTATAACTTAATTGTGTTTTTAATTTTACTAGCAACGCTTTTGTTTGCCAATTTCGCAGAGGCTATTGCCGAAGCCAGAGGAAAAGCACAAGCGGATAGTTTAAGAAAAACACGTGAAGAAACTCCTGCCAGACAAATTTTGCCTAATGGGGAAATCAAAAACATCAGTTCATCTGAATTGAAAAAAGGTGATATTTTCGTTTGTGAAGCCGGAGACCTAATTGCAACCGATGGTGAAATTATCGAAGGTTTAGCTACAATTGACGAAAGTGCCATTACAGGAGAAAGTGCTCCTGTAATTCGGGAAGCCGGAGGTGATAAATCATCTGTAACCGGAGGAACAAAAGTACTGTCTGATAAAATTAAAGTAATCGTAACCTCCGAGCCCGGCGAAAGCTTTCTGGATAAAATGATTGCTTTGGTTGAAGGGGCAAGCCGTCAGAAAACACCAAACGAAATTGCCTTAACCATTTTATTAGCCGCATTTACTTTAATCTTCGTGATTGTGTGCGTTACGCTAAAACCGTTTGCCGACTATGCAAATGCACCCATCACGATTGCGGCTTTTATTGCTTTGTTTGTTTGTTTGATTCCAACCACAATTGGAGGTTTACTTTCTGCAATTGGTATTGCGGGAATGGACCGAGCATTGCGTGCCAACGTAATTACAAAATCAGGAAAAGCGGTTGAAACTGCCGGAGATATTGATGTATTGCTTTTGGATAAAACCGGAACTATTACGATTGGAAACAGAAAAGCGACCAATTTTTATCCTGCAAAAGGCGTTTCTCAGGAAGATTTTATAAAATCTGCTGTGTTAAGTTCACTGGCAGATGACACTCCGGAAGGGAAAAGTATCGTGGAACTGGCAGGAGCCGAAACTGCCAATAAATTATCAATTGAAGGTGCTACTTTAATCAAATTTACCGCAGAAACCAGAACTTCCGGAGTTATTTTAAAAGACGGAACTAATATTAGAAAAGGTGCTCAGGATGCAGCAAAAAATATCTCACTTCAGGCTGGAAATACTTTCCCTGAAGATACTGCACAAAAGGTAATCGATATTTCGTCTAAAGGAGGAACACCGCTAGTTGTAATTAAAAACAATCAGGTTCAGGGTGTTATCGAATTGCAGGATATTATTAAAACCGGAATGAAAGAACGTTTTGACCGTTTGAGAAAAATGGGTGTAAAAACAGTGATGGTTACCGGAGATAATCCCCTTACAGCTAAGTTTATTGCCGAAGCTGCCGGAGTAGATGATTTTATTGCCGAAGCGAAACCTGAGGATAAAATGAATTACATCAAAAACGAGCAAAACCTGGGTAAACTGGTTGCCATGATGGGTGACGGAACTAATGATGCTCCTGCCCTTGCACAAGCAAATGTAGGTGTTGCCATGAACAGTGGAACTCAGGCTGCAAAAGAAGCCGGAAACATGGTCGATCTTGACAATGACCCAACCAAATTAATTGAGATTATCGAAATTGGTAAACAGCTTTTAATGACCCGAGGCACTTTAACTACTTTTTCTATTGCAAATGACGTTGCGAAATATTTTGCTATTGTTCCTGCTCTTTTTATTACTGCGATTCCTGCGCTTGAAGGCTTAAACATCATGCGTTTGCACAGCCCTGAAAGTGCGATTCTATCAGCAGTAATCTTTAATGCGATCATCATTCCGATATTGATTCCATTAGCGTTGAGAGGTGTTGATTATAAACCAATCGGTGCAAGTGCGATCCTAAAAAGAAACCTTTTGATTTATGGTTTAGGCGGATTAATTGTCCCTTTTATCGGAATTAAATTAATTGATTTATTGGTAGCTATGTTTATGTAAGCTGCTAAGGCGCTAAGTTGCTAAGGTCCTCAGTTTTTTTCTTAGTGCCTTAGAAACTTACCGCTCATAATCTTCAAAAAAATCTTAGAAACTTAGAGACTTAGTCTCTTAGAAACTTCAAAACAATGAAAACAATATTTTCACTCTTAAAATTGACACTGCTTACCGTAATTCTGTTTGCAGTTATTTATCCCCTTGCGATTTATGGAATTGCACAATTTGCTCCTAATCACGGAAAAGGAGAAACTATTTCGGTTAACGGAAAAGTGGTGGGATACCAAAAAATAGGTCAGAAATTCGATAAGCCGAATTATTTCTGGGGAAGACCTTCGGCTGTTGATTATAATGCTGCAGGAAGTGCAGGAAGCAATAAAGGACCAAGTAATGCTGAATATTTGGCTTTGGTTCAAAAAAGAATCGATACGTTTTTAGTGGTTCACCCGTATTTGAAAAAATCGGAGATTCCATCAGATATGGTTACCGCTTCAGGAAGTGGATTAGATCCAAATATTTCGCCGCAAGGTGCTTTGATTCAGGTGAAACGTGTTGCCAAAGAAAGAAAATTAGCTGAAGACAAAGTAAAAGCTTTGGTTGAATCTAAAATTAATACACCAAAAGTTATGGGAACTCCAACGGTTAATGTGTTGGAATTGAATGTGGCTTTGGATGAGCTTTCTAAGAAAGGTTCTTAGGTTCTGAGTTTTTTATCCTAACAGGTTTCTAAAACCTGTTAGGTATGGCAAAGTGATTCATTCATTAGTTCTGCGATTTTCCCCCTACAAGTTTTCCAAAACCTTGCAGGTATGATTCCCGAATGTTTTTATACCTATTTTATGTCATTTATATAAAAGAGAAATCATACAAAGTAAAGCAACTCGAATTTGTATCAGCAAGCGTGATCTTGTAGTGTGATTTCTCCTCCGTCGAAATGACAAACCGGACGTTCCTGAATTGAAACGTTGACAAACTAAATTTAAAATAAATACCTAACAGGTTTTGGAAACCTGTTAGGATAATAAAAGCCCTTTTTTACCCCAAAAGGCCTAGCCCGGATAGTAGTGGAAATCCTTTTGTGCGGGGGTTCCGCACAAAAGATTGAAACGGATAGCGGGATTAGCTCCTAAAAAATCTACTAATAAAATTAATTAAACGTGACAAGTTTAGACAACTGTCGGGTTTGAATACCACATTAAAAAAATGAAAAAAATAATACTTACCGCTTTAATCGCTTTTGGTTTTAGCAATTTGCATGCACAAGAAGAAACAAAAAGTCCACTAACCTTTTCTGGATATATAGAAACCTATTATAGTTATGATTTTGGAAAACCGGATAATCATACCCGTCCAGGCTTTTTTTACAATTATAATAAAAGTAATGAAGTGAATATCAATTTAGGAATGGCAAAAGTGAATTACAGCAAGGATAATGTTCGTGGAAATTTTGCTTTAATGGCCGGAACTTATGCCGAATATAATATGGCGGCTGAGCAAGGTTTATTGAAAAATATATATGAGGCGAATGTGGGGGTGAAAATTTCGCAAAGCCATAATTTATGGATTGATGCAGGAATTATGCCGGCGCACATAGGTTTTGAAAGCGCGATTGGTAAAGATTGCCAGACTTTAACGAGAAGTATTCTCGCTGAAAACTCTCCGTACTACGAAACGGGAGTTAAAATTGGTTACACCTCTGAGTCCGGAGAATGGTATTTGGCGGGAATGTATTTGAATGGATGGCAACGTATTGAGAAAGTAGAAGGTAATCACACGCCTGCCTTTGGAACGCAGGTTACCTACAAACCATCTGATAAAGTGGTTTTGAACTGGAGTACGTATGTGGGAAATGAGCAACCGGATATCGACAAAAAATGGCGCTATTTTAATAACTTTTATGGACAATTTAAAGTAACAGATAAAACAAATGTTACGGCTGGTTTTGACGTTGGATCACAACAAGCGGTTAAAAATAGTAACAAATATGATACCTGGTTTTCGCCAGTTTTGATTCTGCAATACAAACCAACGGATAAAATTCAGCTTGCGGCTCGTGGCGAATATTATAGTGATGAAAAAGGAGTTATTATCGCTACAGGAACGCCAAATGGTTTTAAAACTTACGGATTTTCAGCTAACTTTGATTACTTAGTTACTGATAATGTAATGTTTAGAATCGAGGCAAGAAATCTTTCGAGTAAAGATGAGATATTTACAAAAGACAATCTTCCAACGGATACGAATACGTTTGTAACGACTTCGCTGGCGATTTCTTTTTAAACATTAAAAATTGATTTTTTACCATTAAGATATTAAGTTTCATTAAGTCACAAGCTTAACGTTCTTAATATCTTAATGGTTAAAAACTTTAAAAAACTTTGTGACTTAGCACCTTCGGTCAAAATTATGGAACAGGAAAAAGAAAATAACGCGCAGCACTTTCTCGATTTAATTCAGAAATCACGAAAAGGAAAGTTTAAAGTCTACATTGGGATGAGCGCCGGTGTGGGGAAAACATACCGGATGCTACAAGAAGCACATTCGTTGTTAAAAAACGGAATTGATGTGAAAATTGGTTACATCGAAACGCATATGCGAAAGGAAACGCATGAGCTTTTATCTGGTTTGCCCGTTATTCCGCGGCGAACCATTTTCTATAAAGGGAAAGAGCTCGAAGAACTCGATGTGCAGGCGATTATCAATCTTAGACCTGAAGTGGTAATTGTTGATGAATTGGCGCACACTAATGTTGAAGGAAGCAAAAACGAAAAACGCTGGCAGGATGTTCTTGAAATTCTGGAAGCGGGAATTAATGTAATTTCGGCAGTGAATATTCAGCATATTGAGAGTCTGAATGAAGATGTAAAACGCATTACAGGAATCGACGTTCAGGAACGAATTCCGGATAATGTTTTGCGATTGGCGGATGAAGTCGTGAATATCGATCTAACCTCAGAAGATTTAATTGCACGTTTGAAGGAAGGAAAAATTTATACGCCGGATAAAATACAAACGGCTTTGACGAATTTTTTTAAATCGGAACAAATTTTACAATTGCGTGAATTAGCCCTAAAAGAAGTAGCCAGTCAGGTAGTTCGAAAAGTAGAAAGCGAAGTGCCACAACTACATGCTTTAAGGCATGAAAAACTGCTGGCCTGTATTAGCAGTAATGATAAAACGGCTAAAATTGTAATTAGAAAAGCAGCACGTCTGGCAAGTTATTACAACGGATCATGGTATGTCTTGTATGTGGAAACGCCTAAAGAAAGCAGCACCAAAATCGCATTAGACAAACAGCGTCATTTGATTAATAATTTTAAACTGGCCGTACAATTAGGAGCTGAAGTCATAAAAACAGAAAATAAAAATATTGCAGATGCTATTTTGATTGCTGTTGAAGAAAAACAAATAACAACTGTCTGCATTGGGAAACCACATTTGAATTTATTTAAAGTAATTTTGTCCACAACGATTTTCAGACGCTTATTGAATAGTCTCTCTTTATCGAATGTTGACCTTGTAATTTTATCGTAAAAAATTTCTAAACCATATAAGTAGTATAAGTTCATTTAAAAATTTAACCGCAAAGAACGCGAGGTTTACGCAAAGTACGCTGAAGTTTTTTGCTGACAGGGGCGTAAAGTTTTCTGTCTTTAACTTAATTATGCAGCCTCTTATATTTTCTTATATTACTGATATGGCTCAAAAAAAATAAAATGTTTTTAAAACAAACATCATGAGAATTAAAACTAAATTGAATCTGGGAGTTGGATTATTATTTTTAATGATTATCATACTTTCGTTAGTCAGTGGCTATTCTGTTTTTTTAATAAAAGCAGACACTGAGAATATCCTGAAAGCGAATTATAATACGCTGGAATATTCCAGAAATATGATTTTGTCTTTGGATGAAATCAAGATCAGTAATGACGATAAGATTCATACTTTTAAAGAATATCTGGAGAAACAAACACAAAATGTTACTGAACCAGGAGAAAAAGAAGCTACGGCCAGTCTCGAAAAAAGTTTTGCCTTTTTAGAAAAAAATGTTTCTAATGAAGCTATAAAAACACAAATCAGACAAGACATTTTTGCGATTATGAAACTCAATCTCGATGCCATAAAGCAAAAAAGTGATATCGCCAGACATACTGCCGAAAATGCTAATTTATGGATTGCCATTGTTGGAAGTTTATGTTTTTTAATCGCTTTTAATTTACTGGTTAATTTGCCCAATAATATTGCCAACCCTATTAAGGAACTGACACAGAGTATTAAAGAAATTGCGAATAAAAATTATTCGGAACGGGTACATTTTACCAATCACAACGAATATGGCGATCTGGCCAAATCGTTTAATACAATGGCACAGAAACTTCAGGAATATAATGATAGTAATTTGTACAGACTCTTCTTCGAAAAGAAACGACTGGAAACTTTAATCAATAATATGCATGATCCTATTATTGGTCTGGACAATGAGGGAATTGTTTTGTTTGCCAATGATGAAGCCCTTAAAATTATTGGTTTGAAACTCGATGCTGTTATTGGTAAATCAGCTTCAGATTTGGCTTTATCAAATGATTTGATTCGCTCCTTAATTTTAAAAGAAGATGCTGATGTTTCTAAGAAACAACCTCTTAAAATTTATGCTCACGGAAAAGAAAGTTATTTCGAAAAAGAAATTCTGAACATTACCATAATTCCAACAGGAGAAGAAAAAGAAATCAATATTGGAGATGTCATTATCCTGAGAAACATTACGCCTTTTAAAGAACTTGATTTTGCCAAAACCAATTTTATTGCCACAGTTTCACACGAATTAAAAACGCCAATCGCATCTATAAAATTAAGTCTTCAATTACTTGAAAATACTAAAACCGGGGCGATGAACGACGATCAGAAACAGCTGGTTGAAAGCATTAAAGATGACAGTCAGCGATTGCTGAAGATTACGGGCGAACTGCTTAATTTATCGCAATTGGAAACTGGAAATATTCAACTGAATATTGAAAAAAGCAATCCGCATGAAATTGTAAATTATGCCGTTGAAGCTGTAAAAGTTCAGGCTGATCAAAAGCAGATTAAATTGGTTATTAATGCTGATGAAAACCTAAATGATGTAAAAGCCGACAGCGAAAAAACGAGCTGGGTTTTGATTAATTATTTATCGAATGCAATAAGATATTCTTCTGAAAAAAGTACGATTGTCATTAAATTAAAAGAAGAAAACGATCAAATCGTATTTCAGGTTATCGATACCGGAAAAGGAATTGATGCGAGATATAAAGACAAAGTTTTCGATAAGTATTTTCAAGTCCCGGGAAGTCAAAAATCAGGAACAGGGCTGGGTCTGGCGATCAGCAAAGAATTTATTGAAGCCCAGAACGGGATTATTGGCGTAGAAAGTAATTTAGGATTGGGAAGTACTTTTTGGTTTGCATTGAAGGTTTAAAAAAGGGCCATCGGCCCGACCAATATTGTAGGGCTGGATTTTAATCCAAATATAATAAAACAGGTGGTTCCTACGGAACTTTAAAAATGCATACATCCAATTTTCAACGGATTAAAATCCGTTGCTACAATATAAATCATTCCTCCTGAATTTTATGTAGTCCCTACGGGACATTCTTACTGATCTCTATTTTTTTTTACCAATATTTAACTCCTAACAGAGTAATATCCCGGAGAGATTATATATTGGCAGAAAAATTTTATACGCGATATGTTTGTCCCTTAGCGATTCCACCTCTTTAATTTAAAATGATATTTTATTTCCATTGAAATTGAATCCTTTAGCCCTCTAATATTTAGGCAATCTTAATCAAACTATCTCTTTTAAAACCAACAAATTAATATTGACTTAAGGTTAGATTAAGTCCAAAATACTTGGATTGGACATTCGTTATTATTGCAACTTATAACAATAACGAAAGATGTTTTACAAAGCGGTTTCTCTGGTATTTTTATTCGGTTTTTTGAGTGCAAATGCGCAACAAAATGATTCGATAATCAAAATTGACAGTACTTCACATCATTTAAAATTCAACTACAAACAATTAATCATTCCAAGTGTATTGATTGGATATGGTGTTATTGGTATTGGAAATGATCAGCTCCTGAGTTTTAATCATCAAATTAAAAATGAAGTAACCGAGGATATTGATGAGAAAATTACCATTGACGATTTCTCACAATATGCGCCAGCAGCTTCGGTTTATGCTTTGAATGCTTTTGGCGTAAAAGGCAAAAACAATATGAGGGATCGATCCGTAATATTTGTAACTTCCTATGTTATAATGGCTTCGACAGTTTTGGGTCTAAAGTCGATTGTACATGAAGAACGCCCGGACGGAAGTTCAAATAACTCGTTCCCTTCCGGACATACCGCAACTGCTTTTGCCGGAGCCGAGTTTTTATGGCAGGAATACAAGGACAAATCGATTTGGTACGGAATTGCAGGGTATGCCGTAGCCACCGGAACCGGATTATTTAGAATTTACAACAACCGCCATTGGCTAACTGATGTCGCTGCCGGGGCCGGAATTGGGATTTTAAGCACCAAATTGGCGTATTGGATGAATCCGTATATCACCAGAAAATTATTCAAATCCTCTTCTGAAAGTAAATCAACTTCTATGATAATGCCTTTTTATAATGGGCAGCAATATGGGTTGGGTTTTGTGAAGGTTTTTTAATTTTTTTTTTCGCTACAAAGGCACTAAGGGACAAAGTTTATTTAAAGCTACTCCCGATAGCTATCGGGAGTGACAAAAATTACGTATTCGAAGTATTATTCTTAATCTCCATAACCTCTCTTTTCACTTCCAAAAGCAAATCTTTCATACTTTGGGATTCTGTCACTTCATGTCGCTTATCGCTGCGTCCGATGCTGCATTCGTATTCCCAGATTTCTAAAATATCAGAGGCTTTCACTTCATAATTTGGATAAAATCGATTGTCGGATTCCAGAACCAAAGCATTCTTTTTGTTTTTGTTGAGACGTTTATATACCATCCCTTCATTTTTGGTAATCAGGATATAGGTCCTGCCATCCATCACCTCTCCTAACCTTTCTACATATCGGCCAATAATAATCGATCCGTCTTCGTGTGGAGGCATTGAATCACCTTCAACAGGAAATCCGCGGTGTTTGCCCGGTCCTAAAAACGGTAGGGAAACTTGTTGCAGGCTCTCGATATATTCCGGATCGGCATATCCGTTTAGGTAACCCGCTTTTGCTTTTTGGGATACAATTTCGATATAATTCTCCCCAAAGCTGTCTACTTGTATGGGCAAAATAAGCCGGTTGCCTTCTAATTTTATCAGGTTTTCTATATTGATTTTACGTATGTCTACAGACAATAGTAAATCAATACTCATATGAAAATATAAAGCAATCTGCTTTAAAATATCATATGGTGCTTCGGAGGTTCCATCTTCGTATTTAACGTATCTTCCTCGGGTAATTCTAAGGTTTTCAGCTAATTTCTCCTGAGATATTTTATGCTTAACCCTCAATGCTCTGATGTTATCTGAAAATAAGGACATAATTAATTTGTTATAATTTGGAACAGCAAATATACGAAAAATTGTTATTATCTGTACTAATTTTGTTTCATACAAAAACAAGGAAATGGCAAGGGCAATTGTACACATGGATTTGGATACCTTTTTTGTATCCTGCGAGAGGCTAACCAACTCAGAGTTAAAGGGTATTCCTTTGATTATTGGCGGCGGTGATCGTGGTGTTGTAGCGTCTTGTTCATATGAAGCCCGAAAATTTGGAGTACGCTCAGCCATGCCTATTCAGATGGCAATGAAACTTTGTCCTGATGCGAAGGTCATCAAAGGTGATATGGAATTATATTCCCGATTGTCACATGATGTTACGCAGGTTATTCAGGAAAAAGCACCGATAATGGAGAAAGCCAGCATCGATGAATTTTATCTTGATATTACAGGAATGGACAAATTTCACGGCAGTTATAAATGGACAGATGAACTCGCACAATCGGTTATTAAAGAAACCGGATTACCTATTAGTTTTTCATTATCTGTCAACAAAACCGTTTCTAAAATTGCGACCGGAGAAGGCAAACCAACAGGAAATTTAGAAATTCCGGAAGGCAATGTACAGTCCTTTTTGAATCCGTTGTCGATACAGAAAATACCCATGGTTGGCAATGTAACTTTTCAGCTTTTATCCCGAATTGGCGTTCGTAAAATTCAGACTTTGTCTGAAATGCCTCCCGAAGTTTTACAGCAAATGATTGGTAAAAACGGCCTGGACATCTGGAAAAAAGCCAACGGAATTGATCATACCCCCGTAGAACCTTATACAGAAAGAAAATCAATTTCTACCGAACATACTTTTTCTCAGGACACAATCGATATTATCATGCTAAAATCGATATTGATTGGCATGGTCGAAAAACTGGCTTTTCAATTGCGATCTGAACAATGGTTAACCTCAACCATTACGGTTAAAATACGTTACGCCAATTTTGATACCGAAACCAAACAATGCAAAATCGCCTATACCTCAGCAGATCATATTCTGACCAAAAATGTAATGGAGTTGTTTGACAAAGTATATCAGCGTCGTATGCGATTGCGTTTGATTGGTATTCGCTTTAGCGGATTGGTTCGCGGAACATACCAAATTGATCTATTTGAAGATACCGAGGAAATGTTATCACTATATGCAGCGATGGATAAAATGAAAAGCCGTTATGGTTTTGATGCTGTAATGCGCTGTGCCGGAGCCCATTTTAAACCTAATAATAAAGATGAAATTTTAAAACGTATCAAATAAATGTATCTCAACTGTCATTCTTTTCATTCGCTCCGCTACGGCACGATTTCTCTTGATAATCTTATCAAGGAGGCCGTTTCTTTTGGTGTAAAAGCTATGGCACTTACAGATATTAATACTGTAACAGGAATATATGATTTTATACGAGCCTGTGATAAAGTGGGGATTAAACCTCTTGTGGGAATGGAATTTCGCTGCAATCATCAATTCCGATATATTGGTTTAGCTAAAAATGCCAGCGGATTGGCTGAAATGAATCGCTTTTTAACGGAACATAATTTTAGCAGAGAACCTTTACCCTTAATTGCTCCGGAATTTGATTCGGTTTTTGTGATTTATACTTTAGAAAATGCTCCGGAATTTCTTCGTGAGAATGAATTTATCGGAATTCGTCCGGATGAAGTTTTAAGGCTTCTTACTTCGGAACACAAAAATAAAACAGCCAAAATGGTTGTGCTTCAATCAGTAACTTTTAGCAATAAAAAAGAATTTAATCTGCATAAAATTCTGCGTGCGATTGACACCAATATTATTTTATCAAAATTGACAGAAGCTGATTATTGCAAAACTTCTGAAAAAATGCTGGCTTTAGAATCGTTAATGCCTTATTATGAAAGTTATCCTGAAATTATAGTCAATACGCAGCAAATAATCGATTCCTGTAATTTTGAATATGATTTTACAACGCCAAAAAACAAGAAGTTTTTTACTGAAAATCGCGAAGGTGATATAATACTATTACGCAAACTTGCCTACAAAGGTTTACTTTGGCGTTATGGTGAAAACCATGAAGCGGCAAAAGCACGTGTCGAAAAGGAACTCAAAGTAATTGATGAATTAGAATTCAGCGGTTATTTCTTAATTAGCTGGGATATTGTTCGACATAGCAATAGTTTGGGTTTCATGCACATTGGCCGGGGTAGCGGCGCCAATAGTATTATTGCCTATTGTTTAGGTATTACCGATATCTGCCCGATAGAACTGGACTTATATTTCGAACGCTTTTTGAATTTGAATCGAAAAAGCCCTCCCGATTTTGATATCGATTGGAGCTGGAAAGAACGCAATACCATTTTAGAATATATCTTCGATAAATATGGCCGTGATCATGTGGCTTTTTGTGGAACCAATGTCGAATTCAAACACCGTTCTATTTTTAGGGAAGTCGGAAAAGTATTTGGCCTTCCGAAAGAAGAACTGGACATGCTGGCCAAAAATCCTGAGCAGTTACAGGAAACCAATTCTATCGTAAAACTAGTTCAGGACTACAGCAAGATGATGCTTAAATATCCCAATCAGCGTAGTATGCACGCTTGCGGAATTATCATTTCTGAAGAACCTATTACTAATTATACGCCACTGGAAATGCCTCCAAAAGGATTCCCTATCGTGCTTTTTGATATGCACATTGCCGAAGAAATTGGTTTCGAAAAATTCGATATTTTGAGTCAGCGTGGTATTGGTCATATTGATGACAGCGTAAAACTGATTGAGAAAAACCGCGGTATAAAAGTTAATATTCGGGACACTTCGATTTCTAAAGATGAAGCCATATGTAATGTTCATTTGGCACAAGGCAAAACCATTGGTTGTTTTTATATCGAAAGTCCAGCTATGCGTGGATTATTACGCCGATTGAATTGTGATAATTATAAAATTTTGGTTGCCGCTTCTTCTATTATTCGTCCCGGTGTAGCACAATCCGGAATGATGAAAGAGTATATTTTTCGTCATAATAATCCGGATCAGTTTCAATATTTTCATGAGGTTTTTAAAGAGCATCTGGGTGAAACTTATGGCATTATGGTGTATCAGGAAGATGTGATCAAAATTGCCCAGCATTACGGCGGACTTCCCGCTCCTGATGGTGATATCCTGCGCCGTGCCATGTCCGGAAAAGGACGATCTATGGAGGCTTTACAAAAAGTAAAAGATAATTTCTTTGCCTGTTGTGCCGAGAAAGGACATCCTGAAGGGCTTAGCCAGGAAATTTACCGCCAGATTGAATCCTTTGCGGGATTTTCGTTTTGCAAAGCGCACTCGGCTTCTTATGCTGTAGAAAGTTACCAGAGTTTGTATCTCAAGATCAATTATCCTGTAGAATTTATGACAGCGGTAATCAACAATCAGGGCGGATTTTACAGAACTGAGGTTTATGTACACGAAGCACGCATGTCCGGCGGAACAGTTCTTAATCCGTGCGTGAATAAGAGTGAATATCAAACTACGGTTTACGGAACTGATATTTATCTCGGTTTTATGCATTTGCAGAGTTTAGAATCAAAAACCGCTCATTTGATAGAATCTGATCGGGAGAAAAATGGTGATTTTCTTTCTTTGGAGGATTTTATCCATCGCATTCCGATTGGGATTGAAAGCATGAAAGTTTTGATTTTTATAGATGCTTTTCGCTTTACAGGAAAAACTAAAAATCAGCTTTTGGTCGTTGCGAGTTTGCTTTTAAACAATTTCAAACCCGAAAACAGAAGTTTGATGCTCTTGCAGGAACCCGTTAAAGAATACAAACTACCTACTTTGGAACGTTCTTTACATGAAGATGCTTTTGATGAAATCGAACTTTTGAGTTTCCCTGTATCCTGTACTGTTTTTGATTTGCTTCAAACCAAACATCGCGGCGATATTATGGCAAAAGATTTAGTAGCTCACCATAAAAAACAAGTTCGCATGCTCGCGTATTTAATTTCCAGAAAGCAAGTTCCGACCAAAAAAGGCAATATGTATTTTGGGACCTGGATCGATCACGAAGGTACTTATTTTGATACGGCACATTTTCCGGATTGCCTGGCACAATTTCCTTTTCAGGGCGGAGGCTGTTATCTCCTTTTAGGAACTGTCGAAGTCGATTATCATTTCCCGACGATCACGATTACTAAAATGGCCAAAATGCCTTTTATTCCTGATCCACGTTATATGGATGCAAAAGATCAATATAAAACACAGCGTTTGATCAAGGAAGATGTGAGTCCAACGCATCGGGAACCGTATCCGCAGGCGCATGAAATTAATTTACCCAGACACCGAATGAAATTTCAAAACTAAAAACCGTTGAACATATTTTTTTAAAACACATAGAAACATAGTTTTAAAGAAAATAAAAAAAGGCGTTTCACTTGTCTAAATACACATAGCTATGGGAGAAATCATGATTTTATAAAAGTACCATATATTTTAAAATTCAAACCTATATTCCTATGTGTTAAATATTTAAATAATACAAGAAGAAATTACGTTATATTAAAGAGATGAAAAAGCAAGAATATGCCATAGTAGATATCGAAACCACCGGTGGTAACGCCAGTGGCAGCCGCATTACCGAAATTGCCATTATCATTCATGACGGAGAAAACGTGATTGATCGTTATGAAACGCTTGTGAATCCGGAAAAAGAAATACCCATTTCGATTTTTGCCCTGACAGGAATTAATAATGAAATGGTAGCTAATGCGCCAATCTTCGATGATATTTCAGATAAAGTTTTGGAAATGCTTACTGACCGTGTTTTCGTGGCACATAATGTCAACTTTGATTACTCGTTCGTTCGTCATCAATTGGAACAAGCCGGTTTTAAATGGACGGCAAGAAAGTTATGTACGGTTCGTGCAGCCAGAAAAATCAGACCTGGTTTTGCATCATACAGTTTGGGAAAACTTTGCAATTCACTGGATATACCTTTAGAAAATCAGCATCGTGCCGGCGGTGATGCAGCTGCTACTGCTATATTATTTTCACGATTACTTGAATGGGATGATGAAGGCCATATCGAAAAAATGATCAAAAACACGTCACAGGATCAACGTTTACCTCCGAATCTTCCGCCTGAGGATTTTAATAACTTACCGGAAAAACCGGGTGTCTATTATTTTTATAATGAGGTAAAAAAAGTAATTTATGTAGGGAAAGCAATCAACTTAAAAAAACGTGTCGCTTCTCATTTTAGCGGTCATAAGATCAATCCGCAAAGACAGCATTTCTTACGGGATATACACTCTATTTCTTTTGAAGTCTGTGGCAACGAATTAATGGCGCTCTTGTTAGAATGTACCGAAATCAAGCATCTTTGGCCCACTTACAACAGAGCATTAAAACGTTTTGAACCCAAATTTGGACTGTATCAATATGAAGCCCGCAACGGATACAAATATCTGGCAATTGGGAAACTCAATAAATTTCAGTCGTGCATTGAACATTTTAGCAGCATACACGAAGGCACAAATATATTGCGGAGTCTGGCAGAACAATTTGAAATTGATTATCGATTTTGTAAATATCTAAGACCTGAAGACGGGGAAATATTTCAAAATAAAGATATAACAGATTTGCCGGATGTTTCGCTCCACAATGAGCAAGTAGACAATGCGATTGATTTTTTATTAAGCAACAGACCCACTTTTGCGATTATAGAAAAAGGAAGAACATCACAAGAACGGAGTTGTATCTGGATAGAAAATGGCCATTTTTATGGTATGGGATATATTCCTTTAGATGTTGCGATTACAGATCCGTCAGAAGTGAAAAATTATGCTACGCCTTATAAAAGCAACCAATACATTGTGCAACTGATTTTTGCTTACGCAGAAAAAAACCCGCGTAAAGTATTCTTTAACAAACAGTTTCTAAAATAAGAACTTGAATTTGTGTAAATATAAAGGCGCAAAAAGCTGTAAATTTAAAGACACAACTAATTGACTGTCAAATGAAAATAGCAACTTATAACGTAAACGGAGTCAACGGACGCTTAAATGTATTACTGAAATGGCTTGAAGAAACAACTCCGGATATTGTATGCCTACAGGAATTAAAGGCACCTCAGGATAATTTCCCTATTAAAGCGATTAATGATGCGGGTTACAATGCCATTTGGCACGGACAAAAACAATGGAATGGTGTCGCGATTCTGGCCCGTAATATGGAGATTGAGGAAGTAACACGCATTCTTCCTGGAGACAACGAAGATGTTCAAAGTCGTTATATCGAAGCTTTGATTAATGGAGTTGTGGTGGCATGTCTTTATCTCCCAAACGGGAATCCTGCACCAGGCCCAAAATTAGAATATAAACTAAAATGGTTGGAGCGTTTAGCAGATCGCGCCCAAACGCTGTTGAGTTTAAAAGTACCGGTAATATTAGTTGGCGATTACAATGTAATACCTACAGAACTGGATGTTTACAAACCTGAAAAATGGGTAAACGATGCCCTTTTTTTACCTGAAGTCAGAAAAGCTTTTGCAGCTCTTGTTTCGCAAGGATGGACAGATGCAATTCGTACCTTATATCCTAAAGAGAAAATTTACACTTTTTGGGATTATTTCAGAAAGGCTTACGAACGGGATGCAGGCCTTCGAATTGATCATTTTTTACTAAGTCCGCAACTAGCCAAAAAATTGCTTTCAGGAGGAGTTGACCGCCATGTGCGGGGATGGGAAAAAACAAGCGACCATGCTCCGGTATGGATTGAAATTGACACAAAATAATTGAACAAATGACACTATTTAGCGATACCGAATTATTTGCCACAGGTTTAGCAGGAAAAAAAGTATTTGACCTACCTGATGCAGAACTTATTTTGATCGATAATTTCTTCACCAAAGAAGAATCTGATCGTTTTTATGAAAAACTACTCCATCAGACGAAATGGAGAGAATATGAAATGGAAATGTATGATAAAGTCGTTACAGCTCCCCGAATGATTTCCTGGTATGAAGATAAAGATAATCCGGGAGCAGATCAAAACGGACCTGACTGGACGTATGAATTGTTGACTATCAGAGGCAGGGTCGAAAAAGAAACTCAGCTTGACTTTAACAGTCTCTTGCTTAATTTATATCGAAACGGCAATGATGGTGTTTCGTGGCACAGCGATAAAGAACACAATTCAGGCCCAAACCCGATTATTGCTTCTGTGACCTTTGGAGAAACCAGAATGTTCCGGTTGCGCCATAAATTTAACAAGGAGATTCCGCAAGTCGAAATCCCTTTGCATCATGGCTCTTTCCTACTGATGTCAGGGACAACAAATAGCTTTTGGCAGCATCAGGTACCCAAAACGGCACGAGATGTTTTGCCAAGAATTAATTTGACTTTTAGACAAATGAAACGAAATGCATAGTTTATTACGAACTCCAAATGCTGTTTTTTTTTACTCCCCTAACGATGAGGAAAATTCTGTCGTTAAAAGTTAAATTACTGACTGTATGAACCTTTTATTAGGCAGAACCTTTCTTTTTTAGTACTTTTGCAACCTTTTTTTATATATACATTATCACAATGGCTTACTCAAACAATGATTTAACGCGTTTTTTAGATGCGCAAAACAAACTTTATCTTACTGCTTTTTCTGAAATCAAAAAAGGAAAAAAAGAGACGCACTGGATGTGGTTCATTTTTCCGCAGATAAAAGGATTAGGCACCAGTGATACTGCAAATCTTTACGCGATTGCCGATCTGAAAGAAGCAACCGAATTTTTAGAACATCCTATTTTAGGAAAACATCTTATTGAAATTTCAGAGCTTTTTTTGACTTTTAAAAGGAAATCAGCAGATGGAATTTTAGGCGATTTAGATGCCAGAAAATTACGCTCTTCTATGACACTTTTTTCTATGGTTGAAAACACCAATCCGATATTTCAGGAAGTATTAGAAGCTTTTTTCTCAGGAGAATTAGATCCTCTTACCATATCTATTATTAATTCAACTATAAAATCGTCTATAGAGCCTGCTGTTGTATAACAAACTCAATAGATTATTTACATCAAGAGACATTACTATTAAGTAATGTCTTTTTTTTTGTTTTATACTTTTGTACGGACAGATTAAACTGATTTTTTCCATAATTAACTTTATCTTGCACTACCAAAAAACCAAATCATGACTGAAAAAATTAAGACCCTTCAAATTATTCATCTTGCCATTTGTGCCGGAACGATTCTTGCTTATTTCTTTATAGGAGAACTTTCAATTGAAAAATTAAAAAACATTCCTGTTATCGACTCATCATCAATTGTATATGTTTTTATACCCGTTTTGGCTTTCGTTTTGAGTACCTTTTTATTCAAATCGCAATTGAAGCAAATTGACCCTAAATTAAAAACTGAAGCCAAATTACCCATTTATCAAGCTGCTTCAATCATGCGCTGGGCAGTTCTCGAAGGCGCTGCTTTTCTAATATTATTCTTAAAACCTGACTTTGTATTATTCGGGATACTTATTATAATATATTTAATTTTCCTAAGACCTACAGAAGAAAGGATTAACAATGATCTTAGTAATTAAACCAATTCATGTTTGTTTTTAGTGCAAAGATGTTAACGGTATTTTTTACCCATATATACGACAAAAAAATGCCTTGCTTATGCAAGGCATTCTTGTTTATATCACTCCCAAACAAAAGATTCAAAATTAAAAAGTATCAACACAAATCCGTTAAATCTGCATAATTGGCAGACAACTCTTCATTCAGGTAATAAAAAACGGAACATCAACTTTTACTCTTTCGGTTTCGTTAAGTAATACACCGGTATTCCGGTTAACATGATTAAAACTCCCCAACCACAAGTTGAGAATTTTGTAATTAATAAAGAAATACATACCGCCGTTGCAATCACAATATATAATAATGGTAAAAATGGATACCCGAAAGCTTTATAAGGTCTCTCGGCATCTGGCATTTTTTTTCGTAAAATAAAGATTCCGTAAATGGTTAAAATGTAAAAAATCAAAACAATAATAATTACGAAATCTAATAAATCACCATATTTCCCTGTCAGGCACAATGCCGAAGCCCAGATACATTGCGCCCAAAGTGCCCACGCAGGAACGCTTGATTCGTTTAAAACAGCTGCTTTTTTAAAGAACAAACCATCTTTTGCCATTGTATAATAAACTCTCGCACCTGCCATGATTAATCCGTTGTTGCAGGCAAAAGTCGAAATCATAATCATAATTGCAATAATCAGAGTTCCGATATTACCAAAAATATATTGAGAAGCGACCACCGCTACCCTGTCTGATTTTGCTGTTGCAATTTCATCCAGCGGAATTACTGCCAGATACATCAAATTGGTCAGGACATAAATAATCGTCACAATAAAAGTTCCCAGAAATAAACTGAAACCTACGTTACGTTTAGGATTTTTAATTTCTCCTGCAATAAAAGTAACTCCATTCCAGGCATCACTGGAAAATAACGATCCCACCATTGCTGCCGAAATTCCCGTAATCAAAGCCGTTCCGCTAATAGGTAACCATGTTCCGGTATCTTTATTAAACGAGCGCGTTGTCCAGGCATCTGCCCAGTTAGCATCCCAAACAGAAGCTTTTGCAGCCAGTGTTAATCCAAAAACAATTAAACCAAGCAACGATAAAATTTTGATAATCGTAAGAACCGTTTGTAGAATCTTTCCGTTTTTAACACCACGGCTGTTAATGTAAGTCAATAAAACAATGGTAAAAATCGAAACAATTTGCGCTGCATTGAGTTTAAAAAATCCTAGTTCGTATACTATATTTTCATCACTCAAAGGTTCATAAAGATAAGCCGCAAACTTAGAAAAAGCTACTCCAACAGCAGCAATCGTTCCAGTCTGGATTACAGCAAAAAAACTCCAGCCGTACAAAAAGGCAATTAATTTATTGTATGCTTCTTTTAGGTAAACATACTGTCCTCCTGCTTTAGGGAACATAGCGCTCAGCTCGCCATAACTCACTGCGGCTATAATAGTAATCAATCCTGAGATGAGCCAAATTAGTGTGAGCCATCCGGCAGAACCTACTTGCCTGGCGATATCCGCACTTACAATAAATATTCCGGATCCAATCATAGAACCTACTACAAGCATGGTTCCGTCTAATAATCCTAGTTCTCTTTTAAAATGTTCCTGGTTGTTTTCTTGCATTGTTTTTGGTTTTTGGGTTGGTTAAAGATATACTTTTTTCTCAAATTCCAAATCGCGAAATTTTAAATTCCAATTCTCATTAAATGTTTCAGGTTCAGCAAAGTTGAATTTCTTTTTAAAACTAAATTTCCAATTTAAAATATGTTGGCAGTATCGTATAATTATCGGATTCGGCTATATCCTTATATGGCTTCACAAGTGACCAGGATATCTACTTTACTCATCACTCAAGTCTTATCTAAAACTTTTAAATAATAATTACGTCTACTAATTTTTACAATTCGGAAGTATATTTATACTTTAGCTAATAATAAATTTTATAAGTTAATGAATCAAAAAGAAGTAATAATAAATAAGATTGCTCAAAACAAATTAGATTTTAACTTGGGAATACAGCTATTATTAGAGTATACCGAATATAATTTTGAAGAACTTCTTCCTACTTTAAAAACTTTCATTTTCAATGCTATTCCAAATAAAATGGATTATAACTCCGACGCGTATCAAAACGCTATAAACACAATTCCATTAAAACCAACTTATACTCCAATTGTACTTTTAAAAAGATTTCCTGCCAGAATAGCATTCAATAAATTAGCAGAACTTCCTAAAAATGAGCATATAAAAACCGTAATTTCTTTGGTTTGGATTTTTAAAATAACCGACACCGAAAGAAGGAATACAGAATGTAAAAATGGATGCGGACATTACTGGCATGAAATGGAGTAATAGTAAATTTTTACTCAAAAGAAAGGACCCCGTTTTGTTAAACAAAAAAAAATCTTTTTAAGTTTTTATCTTTTAATGTCAAAACTTAAGCTTACCTTACTTAACTCATTATTTTTTATTCAACTTAAAAAAAATAACAACAATTAACTAATAATCAAACACATAACTACAAAAAATATTTTAACAAGAAAAAACTAGCTCTTTGTAAAATTCTATTCTTTTTTTCTTAAATTTGGGATGAGCGTCTATCTAATCTAAAATATTGAGCATTTTTATTAACAATTGTTTATTATTTAAAACTATGATCTATTCGAACCCAAACGATTATTTTAAAAGATAGCCCTTAAATAAGACGTTAAAAGGCATAGAATTAAATTATCAACCTACAAATCAAAGCATTATGTCTAAAGGTCATTTTTTAAGAAATTTTCGTCTTCCTAATGTTTTTGTTTTATTATTAATCGTATTCATTTCCTGCGCTTTATTAATTTGCATCAATTTCTTTACCATTAAAATATTGTCCGCCAACAGAGCGTATGTCAATGGTGAATCCCACTATTCAAAAGGGCAAAAAGACGCCTCCCGCCATCTCATTACTTATTTATACACAAAAGAACCTAATCAGTGGAAATTATACAATGAAGAACTTAAAGTCCCTCAGGGGGATGGTATCGCACGCAAAACTCTTTTAAAAGCAGGAGATAACGAAGTAGCGCGACAAGGTTTTACCATAGGACGCAATCATAAAGATGATCTTGATGACCTGGTTTGGCTGTTTGTAAATTTCAAACAGATTTCATTCCTTGCAAAAGCTATTCACGAATGGGAGCAAGGTGATAACTTAATTAATGAACTTTTTATTATTGGAACACAAATTAATGCAAAAATTCAGCACAATACCTTAAGCACTGCAGATCAGCAAAAATATCTTTCTCAAATTAGCAACATTAGTGACAAGCTTACTATTAATGAACGCAACTTTTCGAATACTTTAGGAGAAGGAACACGAAAGATCAAAAGCCTTCTTATCATAACCAATATTGTTTTTATCCTTATTATCATTTTAAGCGTGTGCTCTTACTATTCTATAATGGTAAAAAGATTACTCATTTCTAAAAAAGAGATTGAAGTTAAAAATGAAGATTTAATATTAGTAAATCGCGAATTGGACCGTTTTGTTTATAGTGCGTCACACGATTTAAGATCTCCAATAACATCATTAAAAGGTTTAATCGAAATTACACAGCTGGAAGACGATATTGATCAAATAAAAGACTATTTGGGATTAATGCACCAAAGTTTAGCAAAACAAGATCAATTTATTAATGATATAATTGATTATTCTAAAAACAAACGAAAACAAATTGTAATTGAACCCGTTAGTTTACAGGAATTATTTAACGAAGCCATTTCTCAACTCATGCATATTGAAAATGCAAACAAAATAATATTTAGACAAGAATTACTGGTAGATCAGATTCAAAGTGATGGATTACGCCTAAAAATAATCATCAGCAATTTAATCTCAAATGCGATAAAATATGCTGACAATAGCAAAAATGAAATGTTTATCAATATTAAAACCTATATTGCTGATGGTTCTCATAACATCGAAGTTGCAGATAACGGAATTGGCATTAATGAAGAATTTAAAGATTCTATTTTTGAAATGTACTTTGGTACCAACAAAAACAAAGGCTCCGGACTTGGTCTTTATATCGTAAAAGAAGCTGTAGAAAACATTAAAGGAAATATCTCAGTCATTTCAGAAAGCAACATTGGAAGCAAGTTTACTGTAACTATACCTAATTCGTATGGAATTTAAAGCTATGTTTTTATTAATTGAAGACAATTTAATTGATCAGCTTATCATCAGGCAATTATTTAAAAAAGTACTTGGTATTGATCTGAATGCTATTGCAAATAATGGCAAGGAAGGTATTGAATGGATTAATGCCAACAAAAACAATCAGTCTTTAACTATTTTATTAGATATCCAAATGCCTGTAATGAATGGTTTTGAATTTTTGAACGCTTTTGATAAACTTAAAAATGAGGTAAAAAAAGAAACCCGAATTTTTGTTTTGTCATCAACTTTAGATCCTGAAGAAATTGACCTGATAAACAGTAATAATTATGTAACGGGATTTTTAAACAAACCTTTTCAGATTGAAGATTTTGTTACCATAATTAACTAAGCATTACTTTTTTATTCTAAGATACGATTTACCTGCGAAAAGGTTCTTTGGTAATATGGTTCTTTAGTTGAAGAAATCATTACACCGCCATGAGTCGAAGAATGTACAAATTTAATTTCTCCGTCAACCACTTCAACGACCATTCCAACATGGTTAATTTGTCGCCTTCCGTTTGTTTTAAAGAAGATTAAATCTCCCTTTTGAGCTTCATCCGTACCTACCTTTGTACCAATACGTGACTGTTCTATAGAACTTCTGGGCAATTTAATATCAAAATTACTAAAGGTACAAATCATTAATCCTGAACAGTCAAAACCTGCTTTTGTGGTTCCGCCCGATCGATAACGAGTGCCAATATTTTCGGTTGCATTTACAATTAGCTGATTCACCAGATCTGAATGATTGCTAATTCTGAACACTGAAGTCGAATCTTTTTTTACTGTTGTATCTTCAGCCACCTGAATTGCTGGTTCCAAAATAGGCTGACTTGATTTTAAGGACTCTAAAGCATCTGCTTTTTCCTGAGAAACATGTATTTTAAGTATAGAACCTACCTTTAATTTCTTTTTGATTTGAGGATTTTGTTTTTCTAATTCTGCAACTGTTATTCCAAATTCTTTTGCAATGGCGTATTTTGTTTCTTTCGATAAAACTTCTCTTGAAACCTCTACATCACTTACTATTGAGGGTTGTGGATTTTCAATTATTGGAGCAGAAGCTACAACTGTGTTTGATGGAATACTTATTTGTTGTCCAATTTTCAGACCTTCTGTCTCTAAAAGCGGGTTTGCTTTTTTCAAATCATCAACAGAAACATTATACTTTTTTGAAATCCCCCAGAGTGTTTCTTTTGCTGCAACTTCGTGTAATCCCGGAACTGAAACTGGAGTTGAAATTGACGCTGGAATTGTGCTGGCAGCAACTTCTGTTTTCTTTGCAGCCCCCTTTTTATTAGTATTCGGGATTAGCAAAACTGAGTTTAATTTTAAAACTTTAGGAGCATTAGGATTAGCTTCTTCAATATCTTTAGCTTTAATTCCGTATTTTTTAGCAATTACAGTAAGATTTTCCCCTTTTGATATTTTGTGCTTAATAAATTTTTCCTGAGAAAAAACACCGACACTGAAAAAAAACAATACTATAATTAATCTAAAAACCATACCTATTAAAGTTTAATGAATACTTTTTTAAGTTAAGACAATATTTTAAACTCAAAAAAGCAAATATATTACCTAAAAGGCGAATTTAACTTTTTTAAGCAAAAGACACACGTTTTTTAACAACTAATTTACCTCAATTTAAAGGTCTCGGCATAGAAATCCTCCCAATAGTTTGAAAATATGGCTTTTACACAGAAGAGCGTTTTGGAAATAAAAGTAGGAAATAACGGTATTGCAAATAAGTATTTTTCGACAAACATTTATATAAGTTTTAAATAATTTATTAAAATTTAAACTAATTTTCTTTCAAATAAAACTCTCGGCATAAAAATTGTGCAAATAATTCTAAGGTAGTACGCTAACTTTAATAAAATCAATTTTAACCTCAAAATATTGTGAAAAAACTACTTTTCATTTTCTTCCTCTTTCCTTTACTAGTCATTTCACAAAATATAAAAGGAATAGTATTTTCTGAAGAAAACAATCTTCCTATTGAAAACACGAATGTTTTTGCGTTATCAAGTAAGGCTGGAACTGCAACTAATATAAAAGGTGAATTTTCAATTACTCTTCTGCCAAAATTTAAAAATGATGAAATATTAGAATTCTCTAGTATTGGGTACGTTACTACAAGAATTTCTTTAAATAATTTAACAGAGCAAAACTTCAAGGTTCTCCTTGAAGAAGATGTTGAAAACTTATCCGGAGTAACCGTTTCTGCTAATCAGAAACTGACTTTAAAATCAAAACTTTCCTTTAAAAAACTTACTCCTTTAAAAGATCCTGTTTTTGCATTTGGTTCTTTTTTAAAAGATGACAAAATTTACGTTATTGGTGGAAATGCTTCTTTTGAATCGGATCCATTTAAAAAAGTTCGATTAGAAAAACCCGATTTTTCTTTAAAAGATTATTTAGATGAACTAAGACAAGCCACAACTCTTTTTTATTATAAAGGAGATTTTTCAATTTACAACATTAAAACAGACACCTGGGAAGTTTCCGATTTAAAATTTAAGAAAAGAGCATTTCACAACATTCACTTCTACAACAACTCCATATATGTTCTTGGAGGAAAGAAAATTTCTGTAAATGGAAAATTTGAATATTTACAAGATCAAATTGAAGTTTTAGACCTTGACAAACATAATATTAAAACCGACAATACAAATCCACATCAAGCTGTTAATTTCGCCTCTTTTCTCTACAAGGATAATATTATTGTAATGGGCGGTTCTGTAAAAATGTCTGAAAAAGGTAAAAAGGATTTCTCGAATAAGATACATTTGTACAACCTTACTTCAGGATATTGGTATGAACTCGATAATATGCCAACAGCAAAAGAAGCTACCGGAATTCTGATCGACGACAAAATTTACCTCATCGGCGGTAACAACGGAAAATCTATATCTCAAATTGAATCTTTTGATTTAACTTCAAACAAATGGCAAACCGAAGGTGAATTATTTTCGGGATTAGAAAGACCCGCTATCACCTATCATGATAACATTATTTATTTTTTTGAAAATCGAAATATATGTGTGTACGACCTTAAAACCAAACAACTAAAAGAATATATGATCGAATTAGGATTGAACCTTTCAGCTATGTATTATGATAATAATAAATTATACATTCTGGGAGGACGTACTGAAAACGACTATTCTGCAGCACCTTCCGCAAATGTATTCAGCGTCGATATTGAGGAGTTTGAAACTACACAACCTAATAGAGTTAAATTTCTATCTCAAGAAACAAATTTTAATTAAAACGCTTGAATAGTTTTTAAATAATTAACACTCTACCAAATTGAAAGATAATGCCTGACAAGTTTAAAAAAGACTGTATCCGGATTTTACGCTAAATTTATTTTAAAATGAGTCTGTGCCAGCCCAGATAGGAGCGATATACTTTTTTAGAAAAGAACAGCGAATATCTAGATAAACTCTAAAAAACAAAAAAAACGCCCTGTTTTCACAGCGCGTTTTTAGTATAATCGAAATCTTAAAATTTAAGCTTTTCCGGCAGCAATTAAGTTTAATGCAGAACCTGCAACAAACCAGCCAATCTGACCAGCGTTGTAAGTATGGTTTGCCAGAATAATATCTTTTGTACCATTTGCATGAACGAACTCTAATGTTAATGGTTTTCCCGGAGCGAACTCAGTTAAATCAATAAAATTAATAGTATCATCTTCCTGGATTTTATCGTAATCGGCTTCGTTTGCGAATGTTAATCCTAAAAGACCTTGTTTTTTAAGGTTTGTTTCGTGAATACGGGCAAAAGATTTTACCAATACCGCTTTAACGCCTAAGAAACGTGGCTCCATTGCTGCATGCTCACGAGAAGAACCTTCGCCATAATTGTGGTCTCCCACAACGATAGATGGAACTCCGGCCGCTTTGTATGCACGAGCTACAGCAGGAACTGCATCGTAAGTACCTGTTAATTGATTTTTAACAGAATTTGTTTTTTGATTGAATGCATTTACAGCACCAATCAGCATATTGTTAGAAATATTATCTAAGTGCCCACGGAAACGTAACCATGGTCCAGCCATAGAGATGTGATCCGTAGTACATTTTCCGAATGCTTTGATTAGCAATTTTGCACCTGTAATATTTTTACCATCCCAGGCATCAAACGGAGCTAATAATTGCAAACGCTCAGATGCCGGATCCACAACAACCTGAACTCCGGAACCATCTTCGGCCGGAACCTGGAAGCCCGGATCTTCTACATCAAATCCTCTTGGAGGCAATTCGTCTCCTGTTGGAGCTTCAAGCCTTACTTCTTCTCCATCTTCGTTGATTAAAGTATCTGTTAACGGATTGAAACCTAAATCTCCTGCAATGGCCATAGCAGTAACCAATTCCGGAGAACCTACGAAGGCTAACGTATTTGGGTTACCATCTGCACGTTTTGAGAAGTTACGATTAAAAGAGTGAACAATAGTATTTCTTTCTTCTTTCTCTGCTCCGTCTCTGTCCCACATACCAATACATGGTCCGCAGGCATTAGCAAATACCGTAGCCCCAATTTTTTCAAAAGTATCAATAAATCCGTCTCTTTCAATTGTATAACGAACTACTTCAGAGCCGGGAGTAATGGTAAATTGCGATTTAGTTTTTAAGTTTTTAGCACTTACTTGCCTGGCCAAAGAAGCGGCACGTGAAATATCTTCATAAGAAGAGTTCGTACATGAACCAATTAGACCCACCTGAATTTGTAATGGCCAGTTGTTTTTGATGGCAGCCTCTTTCATTTTAGAAATTGGAGTTGCTAAATCCGGCGTAAAAGGTCCGTTTAAGTGTGGCTCTAATTCTGTTAAGTTAATTTCGATAACCTGATCAAAATATTTCTCCGGATTAGCATATACTTCCGGATCTCCGGTTAAGTAAGAAGCTACTTTATCTGCGGCATCAGCAACATCAGCTCTGTTTGTAGAGCGAAGATAACGACTCATTGAATCATCATAACCAAAAGTCGAAGTTGTTGCTCCAATCTCAGCACCCATATTACAAATAGTACCTTTTCCGGTACAAGACATAGAGGTTGCTCCTTCACCAAAATATTCAACGATAGCACCAGTACCACCTTTTACAGTAAGAATACCGGCAACTTTAAGAATAATATCTTTAGGAGCAGTCCATCCTGATAATTTACCAGTTAATTTTACTCCAATTAATTTAGGAAATTTTAATTCCCAGGCCATACCGGACATAACATCTACAGCATCAGCTCCACCAACACCAATAGCTACCATTCCTAAACCACCTGCGTTTACAGTGTGAGAATCGGTACCAATCATCATTCCTCCAGGGAAAGCATAATTTTCAAGTACTACCTGGTGAATAATTCCGGCTCCCGGTTTCCAGAAACCAATTCCGTATTTATTAGAAACTGACGACAAGAAGTCGAAAACTTCATTACTTTGTGTTTTTGCCCTGGCTAAATCGGTTGCAGCATCCACTTTTGCCTGAATCAGGTGATCACAGTGAACCGTTGTAGGTACTGCAACTTTCGGTTTTCCGGCGTGCATAAATTGCAACAATGCCATTTGAGCAGTTGCATCCTGACAAGCCACGCGATCCGGTGCAAAATCAACATAATCTACCCCTCTTCCAAACGCCTGAGACGGGTTTCCATCCCAAAGGTGGTTGTATAAAATTTTCTCCGTTAAAGTAAGTGGACGACCAACAATCTCGCGTGCTTTATCAACACGACCCGGCATGTTCTCATACACTTTTTTAATCATTTCAATATCAAAAGCCATAAGTATAATTGTTTTTGTTTTGTTATTTTGAACATGACAAGTTACAAAAAATAGAGGAGTTAGAAAAGAAAAAGCCCGAGTTTATCGACTCGGGCTTTTTATATATAATGATTATAACTAATCGTAAATTACATTACCAGCAATTTATGAGAAGGTGCAAATCTTGTTAAGCTAATACCATCTACTGCTGCTGTATATTCAGCAAGTGTAGGAGTTCTGCCCAAAATTGTAGATAAAACTACTACCGGTGTAGAAGAAAGTAATGATTCTCCTTTTTTACCTTCAGTATCTTCTACAACTCTTCCCTGGAAAAGACGCGTTGAAGTTGCCATTACAGTATCTCCTTTTGCTGCTTTTTCCTGGTTACCCATACAAAGGTTACATCCCGGGCGCTCTAAGTACAACATGTTCTCGTATTCAGTACGTGCTGCTCCTTTAGGCGCATTATCGTTGAATTCGAAACCAGAGTATTTTTGTAAAACTTCCCAGTCACCTTCGGCTTTAAGTTCGTCTACAATGTTATATGTAGGTGGCGCTACTACAAGAGGCGCTTTGAACTCAACTTTACCGTGTTGATCTTCTATATTTTTAAGCATCTGAGCTAAAATCTTCATATCTCCCTTGTGAACCATACAAGAACCAATAAATCCAAGATCTACTTTTTTCTCTCCTCCATAGAAAGAAAGAGGTCTGATAGTATCGTGCGTATATCTTTTAGAAACATCAACATTATTTACGTCCGGATCGGCAATCATTGGCTCAATAATCTGATCCAAATCAACCACAACCTCAGCATAATACTTCGCATTTGCATCCGGAGTCAACGCTGGTTTTTCAGCTGATTTGATCTCTGTGATTCTCTTATCTGCTTTATTGATCAATCCCTGAAGAACTTGTTTTTCATTGTCCATTCCTTTATCGATCATGATCTGGATTCTGCTTTTTGCAATTTCAAGAGATTCTATTAAAGTATCATCTTCAGAAATACAGATAGAAGCTTTTGCTTTCATCTCTGCAGTCCAGTCTGTAAATGTAAAGGCCTGGTCAGCAGTAAGAGTTCCAAGATGAACCTCGATAATTCTACCCTGGAAAACATTCTCTCCACCAAACTTTTTAAGCATTTGGGCTTGTGTTGAATGCACTACATCACGGAAGTCCATATAATCTTTCATCTCACCTTTGAAGGTTACCTTTACAGATTCAGGGATTGGCATAGAAGCCTCTCCTGTAGCCAATGCAAGAGCAACCGTTCCTGAGTCAGCACCAAAAGCAACACCTTTTGACATTCTTGTGTGAGAGTCACCACCAATAATGATAGCCCACTCGTCTATTGTAATATCATTAAGTACTTTGTGAATTACATCGGTCATTGCGTGATAAACTCCTTTAGGGTCACGAGCAGTGATTAGACCAAAATCATTCATGAATTTCATTAATTTAGGAATATTAGCCTGAGCTTTTTTATCCCATACAGAGGCTGTATGACATCCAGACTGATAAGCACCATCAACGATTGGCGAAATTACTGTAGCTGCCATAGATTCTAATTCCTGAGCCGTCATAAGACCAGTCGTATCTTGTGAACCTACAATATTAACTTCTACACGAACATCTGAACCAGCGTGCAATACTTTACCCGGAGAAATTCCGACAGCGTTTCTGTTAAATATTTTTTCTACTGCGGTAAGACCTTGTCCTTCAATAGAAATTTCTTTTGATGGAGCAAATACAAGAGGAGCCTCAATATCTAAAATTTTAGCGGCTAATGTCTGAAGTTTTTTACCAAATACAATTGCATATGATCCTCCAGCTTTTATAAATTCCATTTTCTGAGGCGTGAATGCTTTAGAAATGTCTATTAATTCTTTGTCTCCGTTATAAAGTTTCTTAGTCTTTGTATTGATTGTAAGCACAGTTCCGGTAGCAACAGAGTATGCTTCTTCAAGAACCGGCTCATTATTTTCATTACGAATAATGTTCCCTTCTGCGTCAAGCTTTTTTACCCAGTTTTTAAGGTCTAAACCAATACCACCAGTAACGTCAACAGTTGTTAGGAAAATTGGAGAGATTCCGTTTGTTCCTGCAACGATTGGTGCAATATTAATAAATGGAACATATGGACTTGCTTGTTTACCTGTCCAAAGTGCCACGTTGTTTACTCCTGACATTCTGGATGAACCTACACCCATCGTACCTTTCTCAGCAATTAACATCACACTTGCATCAGGATACTGCGCCTGTAACATTTTGATTTCGTCTTGTGCCTGAGGAGTAATCATACATTTACCATGAAGTTCACGGTCAGAACGTGAGTGCGCCTGGTTACCCGGAGATAGCAAATCAGTCGAGATGTCTCCTTCACCAGCGATATAGGTAACTACTTTAATTTCTTCAACTACTTCCGGCAGTTTAGTAAAGAACTCTGCCTTTGCATAGCTTTCAAGAATCTCTCTTGCTATTGGATTATCATTTTTAAATGCCTCTTTTAAGCGGTCAGTGTCTGCCTCATAAAGATAAACCTGTGATTTAAGCACATTTGCTGCTTCTTTTGCAATGGCAACATCATTCCCTAAGGCTAAATCCAGCAAAACTTCAATCGAAGATCCACCCTTCATGTGTGACAATAATTCAAAAGCAAATTCAGGTGTTATTTCTTTTACTACAGATTCACCAAGAATAATTTCCTTTAAAAATTTAGATTTCATACCAGCAGCACTAGTGGTCCCGGGTACAACATTATAAATAAAAAATTTGAGTGAATCCTCTCGGTACTCATTATTCAAATCTTTAATTTGCGCAATAATTTCGCTTAATAATTCAGCTCCATCAATTGGTTTCGGGTGAAGTCCCTGATTTTTTCTTTCTTCAATTTCTTGGATATAATCCTGATAAATATTCATAATAAAGGCAGATTTATTTTTTTAGCGCAAATTTAAACATTAAAGCCGATAATTAAAAATAATATAATAGAAGTCACCTTTTCAAAAATTATTATTGTTAAAAAACGATTTTGACTGCTTGTTTTTATCAAAATGTCAATTTTGTATTAAAAAAATGAATTATTGACATTTTAAAATCTTTTCTTTAACAAAGTCGGAATTTGCTGTTATAAATGAAGTCAGATTTTACCTCTATTTTAACTAAGAACCGTTCTAAATAATAAATTATAACGTTATAGTTGCGCTTTAATTCCACTTTTTCTTCTGCGTTTTACTCAAATCGATTGCTGATCTTAAATGTTTCCCTCATTCAAAAAAAATCAAATAAAAAATTTGCAATTCAAATTCTTTTATAACTTTGCAACTCAAAGTACTTTTAAATAAATACAACTATGAAACACAAATTAGATATTTTAGAATATTACACTCAAAAAACCGGAGTAGTAATGAGTTTAATTGTAACACTGTTTAGCAGCATTTTCCTAATGATCGCTCTTCTCTGTAAAGAGCATCATTTGCGTGATTATGAATCAATTGATTTACTAAGTCTCATATTCGAATTTGTATATGGTGTTGGACTTTCTTTTATGATTCTTAGAAAAAAAGAAACGTATATTCACTTAGTTCCTTTCCTGATCCTAAACTGGTTTATTGGCTGCTTCAGCTTAAATACATTTATCCCTGTTTTTCAGGATCTGCCTGTATGGGTTTATTTCGCCACTCTTGCTTTTTGTCTCTCTAATTTTTTTATTTACAGAAATTCAGATGAAAAGGGAAATACGTCTATCGCCTTTTTCATAAATGGCGTATCGTTTTCAATCATCTTATATTTTGCGCTTTACCTGATACCAATTATGCCATTCTCTTTTATGGGGCTTTTAGCTTTAGGAGTAGGCTTTTATGGTTTGGTACCGGCACTTGTTATTATTATCCATACAATCACAATTATTCGATATCTCAATAACAATAAGAACTATGCTGTTTCTTTTAGCGGAGGTTTTTTAGTGGTATTAATCAGTATGATCGTCTTTACTTTAGGATTAAATATTGAAAGCAGAAAAATAACTCAATTGGCGAGAATCAATTCATTTGATCAAAATAATGAACTGCCTTATTACATCTCAATTTCACAGCATTTAAAGCCTAATTTTTTCAACGAAATTCTATTAAAAAAAGACATTGTATACATTCCGCTTCACGATATATTTTCTTTTAGCACTTTTAATTCCTTTGGTAGTAAACAATTTAATGAGCGTAAAATTCATAATCCGTTTATATCTATTGCTTATTTGTTTTGCCAGGACCTTAATCTGGATAACGATGATAAAATAAACATTCTAAAATCAAACTTTGACAAACGATTAGAAACCGAGGAGCAATTATGGAGTGGCGCTGATTTATTTACCAAAAGCATTACAGAAGATGTAAAAATTTATCCGGAAGCACGTTTGGCTTATACTGAAATCACAATGAAAATTGCCTGCGAGCAGGAATCCTGGAGAAACGACAAGGAGGCTATTTATTCTTTTCAATTGCCGGAAGGTTCTGTCGCCACATCCTTATCATTATGGGTAAACGGAGTTGAGAGAAAAGGAGTTTTGACTACGAAAGAAAAAGCGAAAGCGGCATACAAGCAAATTGTTGGTGTAGAATACCGCGATCCGTCCTTAATGCAATGGAAAGAAGGAAATAAAGTGGTTGTCAGGGTTTTTCCCATTAATTATAAAACACCACGCACCTTTAAATGTGGTTTTACAACTCCGCTAAAAGTTGAAGACAACCAAATGAAATACCAGAGTCTTTCTATAAAAGGCCCGAATATTTCCAATGCCGAAACGATATCAAGAATCCAGACCGTAGGAAATACAAAAATAGCAACCAGCAAAGATTTTGAACTTAACAGGGATTACTACATAAACCAATCAAAGGGATTAGACGATTGGGAAGCTTCTATACCTTTGTCTAAAACACTACAATCAAATTCTTTTGTATGGAAAGATAAAGTTTACGAAGTCAGGGACATTGAGAAAACAGCTGTTTCATTTAAACCTTCTGAAATTATACTAGATTTAAATAGCAGCTGGACAACCAAACAAATAGAATCTTTTGTGGACTTAAATAAAACGAATTTGTTTGTTATCCTAAATGGACAAAAGAAAGAAATCAATAAAGACAATTTTAAAGCTATCGAATTAGAATTTGAAGATCTGCATTATTCTTTACTGCCTCTTTATCAAATTTCAAAAAACAGCTTAATCATCACAAAATGCGGTACGTTTTCGGCCAATTTTGAAGAGCTTGAAAACTCTGATTATTTAAAGAAGATAAGAACCGGAACAAAAGAAAGAACTTTAAAAGTAATCAATATCTCATCTGATATCAATCCGTTTTGGCAGACTGTGAAGGAACAAAAATATGCAGATTACTTTCAGACTAGTTTAAAAAACAGCTTAGAACTTATTAATAAAAATCAATTTATTTTATTTAAAAAAGAAACAAACACGGTCAATATAGAGCCTGCAAATATTTCAATTCACGAAAGTCCTCAAACCAGCATTACTAAAAGCAATGGACCAAATCATATTTACAGAATGTATGCTTTTGGAAAAGTATTAGACGAGCAAATCAAAATTCAGAATGATTCTTTGGTTCAAAATCAATATGTCGATTTAGCCAAAGACGCGAATATTGTAACACCAATATCTTCTTTAATCGTTCTTGAAACTGATGAAGATTATAAAAATAACGGAATCGAAAAAAATGTCGACACTTTAGGAAATGCTTCCATAAACAATGATGGCGCCGTTCCTGAACCACACGAATGGGCATTAATTATTCTGGCATCTACAGTACTTTTCTTTTATTACAGAAAAACCAAAAAGCAAACTATCTAATGAAACTTATATTTCAATACAAAAACGCAATTACTATATTGATTCTGGTTTGCTTACTGGCCGTCAACTCGAATATAGTACTGTCCGGACTTGACAGCAATCTTTTCGGGATTGTTTTTTCAATCGTATTGTTTCTCATTGGAGGTAGAAAAACTTCATTTAATATGAACTACCCCCTTTTAGCATTGCTTTTTGTATTAGAATTTATAAGCTTTCGTTTGCACACAAAATCTTTACATTTCCTAGCACTTTCCTTGTTTGCATGTTTCTTGTATTATAGCCTTACACGAAAATTCTCATACATTGCCTTTATCTGCATTCTATTGTTTTCATCGCTTTTTAATACCTTTTTTGATTATTTAACGGTAGAAATTAAGCAAACACTTTGCTATGGCGTCTATTTAACCTTAAAAAGTTTCCTCCCGATTACTAAGATAGAAGGTGTTAATTTTTACATGAATAATGCAAAGGTTACCATTGATACCGCATGCATGGGATTGTCAATGTTTAAAACCGGATTATTGGCTGGTGCTTTTTTACTGACTTTAGAAGAACGAAAACAAGAAAAAATTTTCAGCGTTAAACAAATTTTCCTGTTTTGCTGTCTCATCATTGGCCTGAATGTGATTTCGAATTATTTCAGGATTATCACACTCATTCTATTCAATTGTACTGAAGAGAATACGCTTCACCACACCATTGGATTACTCTGTTTTATATTCTATCAAATTATACCAATGCTGTTTTTTATCCGTTTTTTTAAACCTAGAAATAAAGAGACGACAAGCACAAATTCCTCTCATTATAGCTATCTTCCTATTATAACAGGAAGCTTAATTGTATTAGCAGCCAGTTTAGAGATTAAAAAAGAGTCTCAACATAATTTACTCGAAAATCTAAATCCAGCTTACAACATCAACAAAGGAATATGGGTCAATCCTGAAGTTTTTAAAATTGTAACCCCGGAAAAGCTTGTTTACATTAAAACTCCCTCCCACAATCCTTTAGTTTGCTGGACAGGAACTGGCTATAAGATCATAGAATCAAAAATCATTTATTCAGACAATGAAAAAATATGGCAGGTAAAAATGGAGAAAAACAACATTCAATATTATTCGTATTGGTGGTACGAATGCGATACTAAAAAATACACTTCACTTGTGGAAGTACTTTTATTCAAGCTTTTTTATAATAAGTCTGTACGTTTAATAAATGAAACAAGTATAAAATTGCTAAAAAAAAGAAGCCATCTCAAAATTTGAGATGGCTTCTTCTGTACAAAAATGACAATTTATTGATTTACAGGAATTGTCACACAAGTTCCATTACATGATGTCATAGGACTTTGTTTATGAGTATAAGTATCTTCTGCATATTTCCCTCCTTTAATTTTTTCCAAATTTAACTTGGTAACTACTTCTTTTCTTAAGACCAGATCGTTAATCGATTTCTTTTTCATAATTTTAATGTTTTTTGTTAATAAAAATCAAATATATAAATTTAAACTTACCTTTAATATATTTTCATCAAAAATTAATACGAAAAAAACTAAATACTAACTAAGATCCACTCATTATAAAAATATTTAAAGAAAATATCCTGAGGTTAAAAAAATATAGTTGATAAAACTAAAAAAATCAAATTACGACAGTAGAATTTTTCAAGATTGCAAATATTTTACATTTGAAATAATCCTGTATAAGTCGGTAATACAACTTTGATATCAATTCCTTAAAATTTAAATATACTGTGTAATATTGATTCAACAACATCCTTTTTAATAAAAAAAATTATCATACTTAAACTTTTCCAAAATCTATAATCTGTATGTTTTTATTAAATTAATTAAAAAATATTATGATTAAAAAAAGCAGTAATGTATATTACTGCTTTTGATGTTTTATTGTATTAACAACTGTACTATTTAATCTAGCATTGTGTTAATTGTCCTCCACATTGACCATTACATGATGTCATAGGGCTTTGTTTATGAGTATAAGTATCTTCTTCTACTTGTTGTCCTCCTTTAATCTTATACAAATTTAACTTTGTAACTACTTCTTTTCTTAAGACTAGGTCCTTAATCGTTTTTTTCTTCATAATTTTAATGTTTTTTGTTAATAAAAATCAAATATATAAATTTAAACTTACCTTTAATATATTTGCAAAGCAACATTAATACGAAAAAAGCTTAATACCAATAAAACCAAGTAATGACAACACAAGTATATAAAAAAATAAATTTAAAACTCGAAATAAAACTCCAAGAAATCTTTGAGATTTTAAAAAAAAACAATGATTCTAACAATTTAGGAATATTAACCGGACTTTCGGGAACCGCACTTTTTTTCTTTCATTATTCGAAATTTAAGAATCACGATGACGCAGCCGAATTTGGTATTGATTTGATAAAAAGATGCTTTGAAAAAATTAACCAAGGGTACTCACACTCCACTTACTGCAGCGGTATAACGGGATTTGGATGGCTGCTTGAACATCTTTTAGAAGAAGATTTTATTGATTTTGATAATGATGAACTATTAATAGATCTGGATGACTATTTGCTTGGCAAAATGCAAAATGATTTTAAGAATAGCTACTATGACTTTTTACACGGTGGAATAGGTTACGGTTTTTATTTTTTTAAACGTTATAAAAACACCAAATCAGAAACTCTTAAAGAAAAATACCTAAATAATTTATTAGCAATAATAGAATATTTAGATACTAATTCAGAAAAAGAAGGTAGCAAGATTAAATGGGCTTCAGAAAAAAGCACTGAAAATGAACCATTTGAATATAATTTAAGTTTAAGTCATGGTATTACGAGCATAACTAATTTTTTATCCAGATTAAGCAGTGAAAATATTTTCAAGCCGTATGTTCAAGATATGATTGAGAGGAGTAGTAATTTTATACTGTCTTGTAAAAACCAAAATGAAGACTGCTATTCATTATTTCCTAATACTGAAATTACTAAAAATTCAGATTATCTGGAAAATCAAAATAGCCAAAACAGTAGATTAGCCTGGTGCTACGGTGATCTGGGAATTGGAATAACATTACTACACGCTGCTAAGGCTCTTGATAATGATAAATTATATAAAAAAGCAATTCAGATCCTAACTCATTCGTCACTTAGAACCCTCCCTGAAAAAACACTTGTCAGTGATGCTGGAATATGCCACGGTGCATTTGGAAATGCACTAATTTTTAATCGTGCTTTTAAAATCACAAACAATCCAATTTTTTATGAAGCCTCGATTTTTTGGTGTAATGAAGGATTAAAGATGGCATTTCATGAAGATGGAAATGCGGGTTACAAAAAATGGTTTCCGGAAAAAAAAGAATGGGAAACAGAAATTTCACTACTAGAAGGGATTTCGGGAATTGGCTTAACAATTATAAACTTATTACATGAATCAGACTCTAACTGGGATGAATGTTTAATGTTAAGTTAACTATATAGAATAATAAATGAATAAAGATATACCCTACAAACATTTTGAGAATTACATTCTTAGAAGTCCTTTAAAACCATTAGCTTTTTTTAAAAGTTTAACAGCAACACAAGAGATTAATAATGAACACCTGATAAAAATATTAGATGATCCTGCAATTAATGAATCTCTATATCTTGCTTCTCCTGAATTTTATAATGAAATCTTAAAGTGGAAGACCAGCCCTCAAAACAAAACCTCTGAAGATAAAATCAAGTACTCCTTTTTAAAATATCTTTCACGCTTATCCTCAAGATGTACCCCGTTTGGCTTATTCGCCGGATGTGCAATAGGCACTATAAGTAACAGTACAAATATAGTTTTGGAAGATAGTTCTAAGAATCTAAGACACACAAGATTTGATATGAATTTCTTAGTTGCTTTGGCTCATAATATCGAAAATATCGATTTTATAAAGCAGCAACTTATTTTTTCTCCGAATAAAACAATTTATCAAGTAGGAAAAAATATCCGATATATAGAATATGTATATATAAATGGAAAAAGAAATCATCAGATTGCATCATTATATAATTCAAAATATATTGCCAAAATTCTAGCATTTTCTAAAAATGGTGCATTTTCTAAAGATATCGCAAAGGTAATTACGGATGAAAACATTGACACAGAATTAGCAAATGAGTTCATAAATGACTTAATTGCAAATCAAATACTAATAAGCAACATTGAACCGTCTGTTGTTGGAATTGAATTTTATGACCAGATTATAGAAATTTTAACTCCTTTAGAAAATACCGCCAATTTTGTCAATGATTTAAAAAAAATAAAAAAACTAATTACGAACTTAGATAATTCAATTGGCAATCCAATATTACAATACAACAAAATTATTTCGCTAGTCCAAAATTTAGAGACAGATTTTGATAGTAAATACTTGTTTCAAACAGACATGACACTTACTACATCTGCCAACACTATAAGTGTAGATGTTATTGAAGAAGTTAAAAAAGCAATATCATTATTGAATAAACTGAGTGTGAATTCTGAAAATAAAAACTTATCTGACTTCAAAAAACTTTTTTTAACAAGGTATGAAAGCAGAGAAGTTTCATTAGCTCATGCTTTAGATACCGAAATAGGAATTGGGTATTTACAAACAGGAGATCAAGGAGATCTTAATCCTTTAATCGATGATCTTAATTTTGTTGATCATAACAAAAAAAATACCTCATCTCACTCCACTTCTACTTACAATCAAATTATCCATAAAAAAATTATAAATGCCTATATAAATAATGACTATATCGTTTCTCTTAATGAAAGCGACTTTTCTAATGATGAAATTCAATGGAATAATCTTCCCGATACCATGTCGACTATCATTGAATTAGTAAACGTTAATGGATATCAAAAAATTAAGTTTGACAATATTGGTGGTTCTAGCGGAGCCAATCTTCTGGCACGATTTTGCCATGGAGACGAAAACATCCATCAACATGTAAAAAATATGATCGATATTGAGACAAAAATAAATGAGAACAGAATTTTAGCTGAGATCGTACATCTTCCAGAAGCAAGAATTGGAAATATTTTAGCAAGACCTGCATTAAGAGAATATGAAATTCCTTATTTAGGAAACTCAATAGCTAACCATAAATTTCAAATTCAAATTAGCGACTTATACGTATCTATCAAAAATAACAAAGTAGTCCTCCGTTCCAAAAAGCATAATAAAGAAGTAATTCCCAGACTTACAAACGCTCATAATTACTCCAACTTATCATTGCCTATCTATCATTTTTTATGTGATCTGCAAACTAGTGAAAAAAGGACTGGTTTAACTTTCGATTTAGGAAGTATTGCCAGCGAGTATAGCTTCATTCCAAGAATTGAATTCGGAAAAATAATATTACATGAAGCAACCTGGCTTATTAGTACCAGTATACTAAAGTCTGCTTTTAACGATTTAAACAATGATAGAGAATTAGAAATTAAAATTTCAATATTTCAGAAAGAATATAAAATACCTAATTTAATTTTGCTCGTTGAAGGCGATAATCAACTACTAATTAATTTAAAAAATATTACTTCTGTAAAAATGTTTTTAGATATAATAAAATCCCGTGAACAGTTTAAAATAATAGAATTTTTATTTTCTGAAGATAGTGTTGTAAAAAACAAGAATAATGAATATTATTCTAACCAAATAGTACTTTCCTTTTATAATGACGAAAAACTTAAGCAATAAATGGCAAAAAAAAGAAGCATACAACGAAATTTTATTATAGGGGATGAATGGTTATATTATAAAATTTATACCGGATTCAAGACTTCTGATACTATTTTAACTGAAATAATTAAACCAATTACCACTGAATTACTTAAAAACAACCAAATAAAAAAATGGTTTTTTATACGTTATTCAGATCCAGAGAACCATATTAGAATTAGATTTCAATTTTTGGATGAACAAAAATATTTTGAAGTTATAAACAAACTTAATCCCGTATTTAAAAAATATTTAAATAATGATTTAATCTGGAAAATACAAATTGATACTTATCAGAGAGAGATTGAAAGATATGGTGAAAAAACTATTGAACTATCCGAGGAACTTTTTTACCATGACAGCGTAATGATTACTCAATTTATTGATTTAATAGAAGGTGAGGAAGGCGAAGAAATAAGATGGCTATTTTGTTTGAAAGCTATTGATCAGTTTTTAAATGACTTTAAATATTGTAATACAGAAAAATTGAACCTTCTTGAAAATTTAAAAAATAATTATGCCAATGAGTTTGAGATGACGAAGTATTTAAAAATCCAGCTTGACACGAAATACAGGGCTAAAAGAAAATCAATCGAATCATTTATGGATCGCTTTACCAAAGATGATGAGCAATATCCTGAAGTTGAAAATCTCCTAAAAACAAAAAGTCTTTCAATTTCCATGATTGCTGCAGAAATTATTAGCTTTAAAAAACTCAACTTAAATGATTTCCTAAATAGCCATATTCACATGTTAACTAATAGGCTTTTTAAATCAAATGGAAGATCAAATGAGATGGTTGTATATGATTTTTTATATAGGCACTATAATTCAATCGAAGCAAAAAACAAAAAACAGAATACACTAAATTTATAAAATAATTTAGTGTATTTATTAAAAAATTAAAAAGGTTTTTTCATTAAATCATCTTCTGAAAATTGTCCTGAGTTTAATACAACAAAAATTCAACCAGCCTAAGTTTGAGTTATAATATCTACGCTACGAACCATTTGTTGCCGGAGATTTATTTGTTTTTTATACGAAGTTTACAATCTATTAGATAACGAAACACCACTAAAGATATTGTTATCTTATCTGGCATCAATGAAATTTGAGTAATTTTTCCTTGTAAAACTTTATTTTATGCATCTCGATAATTAACCAATGGTGGTGCTTTTAATTTACCTATATATTACCTTTATCATCAGTAATTAGTATCATTTTTTAATTTTATCAGATAGGAAGTGACAAAATAATAACTAAAATAATTTCTGAATAATAATTTCCTCCGTTATTCCTTCAGCATCTGCTTTATAGTTTTTAATAATTCTGTGGCGCAAAATTCCGGTTGCAACCGCTTTTACATCTTCAATATCCGGTGAAAACTTACCATTAAAAGCAGCGTGCGCTTTTGCAGCCAAAATTAAATTCTGAGAGGCTCTTGGTCCTGCTCCCCAATCTAAATAATTCTTTACAAAATCATTCGACAAAGCATTGTCCGGACGAGTTTTACTTACCAGAGTTACGGCATATTCAATTACATTATCAGCAACAGGAATTCTGCGAATCAAATGTTGAAAATCGATAATTTCCTGTGCTGTAAAGAGCGGATTAATCGTCGTTTTTGCATCAGATGTTGTACGTTTTACCACCTGAACTTCCTCTTCAAAAGTTGGATATTCTAATTTAATGGCAAACATAAAACGGTCCAATTGCGCTTCCGGTAATGGATAAGTTCCCTCCTGCTCAATTGGGTTTTGAGTTGCTAATACAAAATAAGGTAAATCTAATTTATAGTTTTGCCCTGCGATTGTAACAGAACGTTCCTGCATGGCTTCTAGTAAAGCAGCCTGTGTTTTAGGTGGTGTTCTGTTAATCTCATCAGCCAAAATAATATTAGAAAAAATGGGACCTTTAATAAATTTAAACTGCCTGTTTTCATCTAAAATTTCACTTCCTAAAATATCCGAAGGCATTAAATCCGGTGTAAACTGAATTCTTTTAAAATCTAAACCTAAAGCCTGAGACAAAGTGTTTATCATTAAAGTTTTTGCTAAACCGGGAACACCAATTAAAAGTGCATGTCCTCCGGAAAATATACAAAGTAAAATTTGATCTACAACGGCATCTTGCCCTACAATGATTTTTGCTATTTCGGTTTTTAATTCATTCCTTTTTTGAACTAAATTATGAATTGCTGCTACGTCAGACATTTAGATATGTTTTTAAAATTGAAAAGAGTTAGCTTTATGAATTCATAAAACTAACTCTTTTTATTTATTTAATAAAAATTATTTTTTCAACCAATTGTATACAAAATTACAATCTCTGTATTCTCCAATAATTTTAATATAAGTATCTTTTATTTTAGTATCAAACCATTTTGAAATTGTTGTAATCTGCTTTTCTTTTAAGGCCAATTCTTTAATTTTAGTATAGTCCTTAGCATAATCTGCAGTATGCGCATCAATTCTGTTGGTAACAGTAATTATTTTATAAGTCTTTTTCTCTTTATCATCTGTATTTAAAAGTGGTTGCGAAACTTCGTCATCTTTTAAATTAGAAACCTGACTGTATAATGTTGGATCCATTTTTGTCAATTCAAAACGTGTATCCTGTGTATTTGGATTCACTAAAGTTCCTCCATTTGCTCTGGTCTCTTTTTCATCAGATTCTGTTCGGGCTGCTTCAGCAAATGTAATTTCTTTATTTATGATTTTATTTCTAATATTTGTAATTCTTTCTTTAGCTTCTTTTAAAGCATCTTCAGAAACCGTTGGAGATATTAAGATATGGCGTAGTTCTACTTCCTGACCTTTAATCTTTTCTACCATAATGATATGAAATCCAAAATTAGTCTCAAATGGCGCTGAAATCTCTCCTTCTCCCAAACTAAAAGCAACATCTTTAAATTCTTTTACAAAAGGTGTTTTACGCGTTATTTTATAAAAACCTCCATTTGGAAGAGAAGCTTTATCCTGCGAATACAAAACAGCTTTTGTAGCAAAACTAGCTCCAGCCAGAACATCATTTCGCATCGCATTTAGTTTATCTATAACTTTTTGTTTATCTTCTTTAGAAACTTTTGGTTCCACCACAATTTGCGCTACTTCCATCTCTGCTCCAAAAGTTGGCAATTCATCCTTTGGTATTTTTTTAAAGAAATTACGAACCTCTTCCGGAGTTATTTCTACTGCATCAACAATCTTTTTAGTCATCTCCTGCGCCAGCTTTTGCTCTTTTAAGATATCCGCAAAATAGGTTTTAAATTCCTCTACTGAATTCTTTTTATAATAAGCCACAACTTTATTAATATCTCCAACTTGCTGAACCATATAATTCAATCGTTCATCCATCATACTTCTTACTTCGGCATCACTTACGATAATACTATCCTGAATGGCCTGGTGTGCATACAATTTATCTTCTAAAAGTTTACCAAGCATCTGACATCTTGTAATATCTTTTACAGAACCTCCTTGCGCCGTAATTTCTAAATATCCTTTGTCAATATCAGAATCTAAAACAATATAATCTCCAACATTGGCAATAATACCATCTATTTTTTGCTTTTGTCCGGATGGTACCGTCTCAACCGGTTTAGCAGCCACCACATCCTTAATTACTTCCTGAGCCGAAATGATGGAGTTGAAAAAAAATAAAAAACACATTGTCAACACTAACTTGTAATCAATTGTTTTTAGCTGTAATTTTTTTAATAACATTATTTTAAATTTAATTTGAATGTAAAGATCTTGCTTTAGAATTTCGTTTTAAACTAAAATCATTTTAAGACGCATTTTCAATCTATCCATTTGAAAACACTAAATAATTAAGATCTAGTTCTTTTTAACTTATAACGAACAAAAATAACAATTCAATTACATAATACAACTATCGGTTATACTATTAACAAAAAATTATAGGGATGATAGCATACTTTCATATAGAACAACTGTTTCTATGGGATTAATCTCTTTAAATAAAGGTCGAAATCCTTTCTATAACAGACACAAAGACCAATTTGCTTAATAATTAACAGAAGTAACTTTTGGTGAAATAAAAAAAGTTATCAATACTACAACGTTTTCGTAGTATAACTATTTTCTTATAAAAACAAACTGAATCAAAAAACACATACTTTAGATGAATAATTAATAATTATTAGGCGTAAAAATTACGAATAACTATTGTAAAGACTCTAATAAATATCAAATTACAAACTTTATTATCTAACCTAAACCAAATCTTATTATGAAAAAACCTATTCTGAAGATTTATTTGCTTGCAGTAACAACTGCATTCTTTTATTCCTGTTCGCAAAACGAAACAAACGAAGCAGACTCACGAGCCGAAAGTCAGGAGTTTGAAATTATCAACGTTACACATCACGACGGAAAACCTTTTAGCACAGAAACTTCTAATGCATCCCAAACAGGAAAATACGTCGATAATCCCGGAGGCGGTGTTATGATGCAGGCTTTTTATTGGGATGTACCTGCGGGAGGAAATTGGTGGAACACGGTAAGCAGCAAAGTGACGGCCTGGGCGAATGCAGGAATTGGATCTATTTGGCTTCCGCCAGCATCAAAGGCACAAAACGGTGCTTTTTCTATGGGATATGACCCAACGGATTATTTTGATTTTGGAGATTACAACCAAAATGGTTCTGTAGAAACCCGATTTGGTTCAAAAACCGAACTGGTGAGCCTGATTACCAATGCCCACGCAGAAAATATGAAGGTATATGCCGATATTGTCATTAACCATAATAGTGGCGGACAATCTGAAGCGAATCCTTTTACAGGAACCAGTACCTGGACCAACTTTAGCGGAGTGGCTTCGGGAAAATTTACACGTAATTACAATGATTTCTACAAAAACAGTTACGGTAATAATGACGAAGGTGCTTTTGGTGGCTTTCCGGATTTATGCCACGCCAATCCTCATGTACAGGATTGGTTATGGGGTAGAGCTGACGGAGTGGGTAAATATTACAAAAATACCATGAAATTTGATGGCTGGAGATTTGATTACGTAAAAGGATTTGGCGCCTGGGTTGTAAACTCATGGAATGCGAATGTAGGCGGTTTTTCGGTTGGGGAATTATGGGATTCGAATGTAAACGTACTCAATGACTGGGCGAATAATGCCAATAGTTCTGTTTTTGACTTTGCGTGTTACTATAAAATGAATGATGCATTTGACGGAAATAATCTTGCGTTATTAAACGACGACATGATGTGGAAAAGAAATCCATATAAAGCCGTAACATTTGTTACGAATCATGATACAGATGAGATTTCGAATAAGCTACTAGCCTATTCTTACATCCTGACTCACGAAGGATATCCAACAATATTCTATCGAGATTATGAAGAATGGCTGGACAAAAACAAATTAAACAATCTGATCTGGATTCATAACAACAAAGCGACAGGTACAACGTCAATTTTATATTCTGATGATGATGAGTATGTTGCCAGAAGAAATGGATACAATGGAAACCCGGGATTGGTAGTGTATATCAACAATTCTAACTCATGGCAGGAAAGATGGGTTCAGACGAATTGGGCAAACGCTCAAATTAAGGATTTTACCGGAGCATCAACCTGGTATCCCACAACACAGGCTGATAAATGGGTAAAAATTCAATGTCCGCCTAAAGGATATTCGGTTTGGTCACTTAACCAATAATTTAAAAAGTAATAATTCTAAGGCTGCTCTGATAAAGCAGCCTTATTTTTTACTTACAACTTGTGTTTAATAAAACGAAAGACTTCCTAATTTAAGAACTGAATATTTTTATTAAGCCGTAATTAATAGTACTTTTGCAACCTATTTATACGAAATATGAGCTTTTTAAAAGAAATACAACGCAGAAGAACATTTGGAATTATATCGCATCCCGATGCCGGTAAAACAACTTTAACAGAGAAGTTATTGTTATTTGGAGGGGCAATTCAGGAAGCAGGAGCTGTAAAAAACAATAAAATAAAAAAAGGAGCAACGAGTGATTTCATGGAAATCGAACGCCAAAGAGGTATTTCGGTTTCGACATCTGTACTTGCTTTTAATTATAAAGAAAAAAAGATCAACATTCTTGATACTCCGGGACACAAGGATTTTGCAGAGGATACTTTTAGAACTTTAACTGCTGTAGATAGCGTTATTGTTGTAATCGACGTTGCCAAAGGGGTCGAGGAACAAACGGAGAAATTAGTGGCAGTTTGTAGAATGCGTAACATTCCGATGATTGTTTTCATCAACAAATTAGACCGTGAAGGAAAAGATGCTTTTGACTTAATGGATGAAGTAGAACAAAAACTTGGATTAACGGTAACTCCTTTGAGTTTTCCTATTGGTATGGGTTATGACTTTCAGGGAATTTATAATTTATGGGAGCAAAACATTAACCTTTTTAGTGGAGACAGCCGTAAAAACATCGAAGAAACTATTGCTTTCTCTGATGTTCAAAGTCCTGAACTAGAAAAAATAATTGGTCAAAAACCAGCGGACAGATTACGTGAAGAATTAGAATTAATCGATGAAGTTTATCCAAAATTTGAGCGTCAGGATTATTTAGATGGAAAAATTCAACCTGTATTTTTTGGTTCTGCTTTAAATAATTTTGGAGTTCGCGAATTGCTGGATTGTTTCGTTACGATCGCTCCATCACCAAGACCAAAAGATTCTGAAACTCGTTTAGTAGATCCTACTGAAGAAAAAATGACAGGATTTGTTTTTAAAATACACGCGAATATGGATCCAAAACACAGAGACCGTTTAGCATTTATTAAAATCGTTTCGGGAACTTTCGAAAGAAATAAACCTTATTACCACGTTCGCCAAAAGAAAAATTTAAAATTCTCCAGCCCGAATGCCTTTTTCGCTGAGAAAAAAGAAATCGTCGATATTTCATATCCTGGTGATATCGTTGGTTTACACGACACAGGAAACTTTAAAATTGGTGATACTTTGACTGAAGGTGAAATCATGAGTTTCAAAGGAATCCCGAGTTTCTCTCCGGAACACTTTAGATATATCAATAATGCCGATCCTATGAAAGCTAAGCAATTAGAAAAAGGAGTTGATCAGTTAATGGATGAAGGGGTTGCACAGTTATTTACTTTAGAAATGAACAACCGTAAAGTGATTGGAACTGTTGGAGCACTTCAGTATGAGGTTATTCAATATCGTTTAGAGCATGAATACGGGGCTAAATGTACATATGAAAACTTCCCTGTTCATAAAGCCTGCTGGGTAAAACCGGATGATGCTAAAAATGATGAGTTTAAAGAATTTAAACGTATTAAGCAGAAATTCTTAGCTCACGATAAATACGGTCAATTAGTTTTCTTAGCTGATTCTGATTTTACCATTCAAATGACTCAGAACAAATATCCAAGTGTGAAGTTATTTTTTACTTCAGAATTTGATTAATATTTTCTTTAAAAGAAAAACTTCTAAAAAGGCTGTCTAAAGTAATTTAGCCAGCCTTTTTTATGTTCATTAAATTCCAAAACATTACCTATAGTTGATCCCTAATCCTCCGGCAATCACAACTTTAGCAAGCTCGCCTTCTCCAATAATTATATCTTGCACCAGAACATTATTTTTAACGGTTTGTATCGCAAAAGGTATTTCTTTTGAAAGATAATAATCATCTCCGGTAATCGTAACGATAAGGCTTTTGCTGCTTTTTAAAACTTTTACAGGAATGGAAAACTCTCCCGTTTTAGAATTTATTCTAAATGCATTTTCAGAATCATTAATTCTTAGTACCAAATTTGGATATATTTTACGGGAAAATGGTTTATTTGTTGTAGCATCTAATACTTTCCCTTTAACGGTTATCAATAATTCATGCCCAGCGGTTTGGTTATAGGCCACTTTACCCATTAAATGATTGCTTGGTTTTGGGGAGCTTATTTCAGTTTTAACGGCTGTTTTTTCCTGTCCGCTAACATTTGACGCTAATAAAAGTGACGCAGCTACTGCTGCATATTTCAGATTATTGATTTTAGAAGTTTCACTATATTCAAACTCGTGATCTAATTGTGTTACTCTCAAACGGGCACAAATATTTTGATCTTTTGTTTCTGCAATAAATTTAGCCACTTCAGCATTCGATTTCTTACTTAAATCAATTACATTTTTCATGCAAGAATTACAAAATGAACCATTTGCATTCGGAATCATTTTATCAAAATTTTCAGAACAAGGGCTTGCTATTTCTAAGGTGAATTTCTTTTTCATAATGTACTTTTTTTAAGTTACGATCTTTAGCAGATGCTTATACTTCTATAGAGTACATTTTTCATAAAAAGGTTGGGAAGAAAATAAAATTATTTTCTCTTTAGTTTTTTACCATCTCATGATAAGAAAAATCAGAGCATAAAAAAAGCGCTAATTCATCATTAGTGCTTTTTTTTAATTTGAATTAATGCAACCTTAATAGTTTATTATATCCAACAAATTAATCCCGTTTTATTAGGAAGAACCAATTTAGGATAATAAATCCCAAACAGGAAATATAGTCGACGAAAGTAAAATTAAATCGGTTGAACTGCATTGTTTTGTCATAACCCCATTTACAATAAAAAAGCCCCATTTAAAAAATGGGGCTTTAATAATTTATGCTTGTCCTGTTGGACCAAAATTAAGCGGTATTGGTGCTTGTTCCGTCTCTTTGATTTCGCCATGAGCGGCCTCAAAACGATGAATATTTTCACCTATTGCTTTTAATAATCTTTTAGCATGTTGTGGTGTCAGGACAATTCTTGACTTTACCTTGGCTTTAGGAATACCCGGCATAATGCTTACAAAATCTAAAACAAACTCTGATGATGAGTGGTTGATTATCGCAAGATTAGAATAAATTCCTTCTGCAATAGTTTCGTCTAACTCAATATTGATTTGCTCTTGTTGTTGTTTCGGATTACTCATAGTTTCCTAATTAATAGATATATTCTTCTTTATTAGCCATCATTTCATTGTAATCGTCTTTAGATCCTACGATAGTGTTATCGTATTCTCTCATACCAGTTCCTGCAGGAATTCTGTGTCCAACAATTACATTTTCTTTCAATCCTTCTAAATCATCTACTTTACCAGCTACAGCAGCTTCGTTAAGTACTTTTGTTGTTTCCTGGAATGAAGCAGCAGAGATGAATGATTTAGTTTGTAGCGAAGCTCTTGTAATACCTTGTAAAACTGGTGTTGCAGTTGCAGTAATTACGTCTCTTGCTACAACAAGATTCTTATCATTTCGTTTCAACAATGAGTTTTCATCACGTAAATCACGAGGCGAAATAATCTGACCTGGTTTCAATACCGCAGAATCTCCTGAATCTTCAACTACTTTCATACCGTATAATTTATCGTTTTGAACGATGAAATCTTTAGTGTGAATCAATTGATCTTCTAAGAATAATGTATCTCCCGGATCCTGAACTCTTACTTTACGCATCATTTGACGAATAACTACCTCAAAGTGCTTGTCATTAATTTTTACCCCTTGTAAACGGTATACCTCTTGAATTTCATTTACCAAGTACTGTTGAACAGCAGCTGGTCCCTGAATTCTTAAAATATCATCTGGTGTAATTGCACCGTCAGACAATGGTACTCCTGCTCTTACGAAGTCATTTTCCTGTACTAAGATTTGGCTTGAAAGTTTAACTAAATACTTTTTAATCTCACCAAATTTAGATTCGATAACAATTTCACGGTTACCTCTTTTGATTTTTCCAAAAGAAACGACACCGTCAATTTCAGAAACAACCGCTGGGTTAGAAGGGTTACGAGCCTCAAGCAACTCAGTAATTCTTGGTAAACCTCCTGTAATATCGCCTGCTTTAGAAGAACGACGTGGGATTTTTACTAATACTTTACCTGCTTTAATTTTCTCACCGTTCTCAACCATAAGGTGGGCTCCTACTGGTAAGTTATACGAACGAATCAATTCACCTTCTTTACCGTAAACCAATAAAGTTGGAATTAATTTTTTATTTCTTGCTTCAGAAATTACTTTTTCCTGGAATCCTGTTTGCTCATCGATCTCCACCATGAACGATTGTCCTTGCTCTAAATCCTCGTAAGCAATCTTACCAGTAAATTCAGAAACAATTACACCATTATATGGATCCCATTTACAGATCACAGATCCTTTAGTAACTACTTCACCATCTTTAACGAAAATACTAGATCCGTAAGGGATATTGTGCGTATTTAAGACGATTCCGGTTTTCTCATCAACTAATTTTAATTCAGTTGAACGCGATACTACGATATCTACTGCATTACCTTCACTATCTTCACCTTTAACAGTTTTTAAATCTTCAATCTCAAGTCTACCGTTGAATCTTGTAACAATACTAGACTCTTCAGAAATACCTCCTGCAACCCCTCCAACGTGGAACGTACGAAGTGTCAACTGTGTACCTGGCTCTCCAATAGACTGAGCTGCAATAACTCCGACAGCTTCACCTCTTTGTGTCATTTTTCCGGTAGCTAAGTTTCTACCGTAACATTTAGCACAAATACCTTTTAAAGCCTCACAAGTTAATGGAGATCTAACTTCTACTCTTTCAATCGGAGAAGCTTCGATAACTCTCATGATTGCTTCAGTAATTTGGTGACCTGATTGAACTAATACTTCATTAGTAAGAGGATTTATAACATCTTGCAATGCAACACGTCCTAAAATTCTTTCTCCTAAAGATTCAACAATTTCCTCATTTTTCTTCAAAGCAGAAACTTCAACACCTCTAAGAGTACCACAATCTTCGATATTTACAATAACATCTTGCGATACGTCATGAAGCCTTCTTGTTAAGTATCCTGCATCGGCAGTTTTAAGAGCCGTATCCGCAAGTCCTTTACGGGCACCGTGAGTAGAAATGAAGTACTCAAGGATCGAAAGACCTTCCTTAAAGTTAGAAAGAATCGGGTTTTCAATAATTTCTCCACCACCGGCAGTAGATTTTTTAGGCTTAGCCATCAAACCACGCATACCGGTTAACTGACGAATCTGTTCCTTAGAACCCCTCGCCCCAGAGTCAAGCATCATATATACAGAGTTGAAACCTTGTTGGTCTTCTCTAATATTTTTCATTGCTAATTCTGTTAACTGAGCATTTGCAGAAGTCCATACGTCAATAACCTGGTTGTAACGCTCGTTATTGGTAATAAGACCCATGTTATAATTCACAGAAATACCTTCAACTTGCTCTCTGGCATCTGCAATTAATTTTGTTTTTTGTTCTGGAATTCTAATATCACCAAGAGAGAATGATAAACCTCCTCTAAATGCGAATTTATAACCCATATCTTTCATATTGTCCAGGAAAGCTGCAGTAGTAGGTACATCAGTCACGCTTAAAATGTGTCCGATAATATCTCTAAGGTTTTTCTTAGTCAATACATCATTGATATATCCGGCTGCTTCAGGTACTACTTCATTAAATAATACACGTCCTGCAGTTGTTTGAATAATTTTGTACACTAATTCTCCAGCGTCATTAAAATCTTTTGCTCTGATTCTTACACGGGCATTCAATTCTAATCTTCCTTCGTTTAATGCAATGTTTACTTCTTCAGCAGAATAGAACGTTAAGTCCTGACCTAAAATTACATGTTCTGGTGTAGAAATACGTTCTTTGGTCATATAATACAGACCCAAGACCATATCCTGAGAAGGTACAGTAATTGGAGCACCATTTGCAGGGTTAAGGATATTGTGAGAAGCCAACATTAATAATTGTGCCTCTAAAATAGCCTCTGGTCCTAATGGTAAGTGAACAGCCATCTGATCCCCATCAAAATCGGCGTTGAAAGCCGTACATACTAATGGGTGTAACTGGATCGCTTTTCCTTCAATTAATTTTGGCTGGAAAGCCTGGATACCAAGTCTGTGTAACGTAGGAGCACGGTTAAGTAATACTGGGTGACCTTTAATTACATTTTCAAGGATATCCCAAACTACAGGCTCTTTTTTGTCTATGATTTTCTTAGCAGATTTTACTGTTTTAACAATACCTCTTTCAATCAATTTACGGATCACGAAAGGTTTGTATAATTCAGATGCCATATCTTTTGGCAATCCGCATTCGAATAATTTTAACTCAGGACCAACAACAATTACCGAACGGGCAGAATAATCCACACGTTTTCCAAGTAAGTTTTGACGGAAACGTCCTTGCTTACCTTTTAAGGAATCAGATAATGATTTTAATGGTCTGTTAGATTCTGTCTTAACAGCAGAAGCTTTACGAGTGTTATCAAATAATGAATCTACAGATTCCTGCAACATACGTTTTTCGTTTCTTAAGATAACTTCAGGAGCTTTAATCTCCATTAATCTTTTCAAACGGTTGTTACGGATGATTACACGACGGTATAAGTCATTTAAATCTGAAGTTGCAAAACGACCTCCATCAAGTGGCACAAGCGGGCGTAATTCTGGCGGAATAACAGGAACCACTTTCATAATCATCCACTCAGGACGGTTTTCGCGGTTTAAGTTAGACTCACGGAATGACTCAACAACTTGTAATCTTTTTAAAGCTTCAGTTTTACGTTGTTTTGATGTTTCGTTATTAGCACTGTGTCTTAATTGGTAAGACAACTCATCTAAGTCGATACGTGCTAATAAATCCATAATACACTCTGCTCCCATTTTGGCAACAAATTTATTAGGATCTAAATCATCTAAATATTGATTTTCTTGTGGAAGAGTATCTAAGATATTCAAATATTCTTCTTCAGTTAAGAAATCTAATCTTTGTAATGATTCTCCATCTGCATTTTTAGCAATACCAGCCTGAATTACTACGTATCTTTCGTAGTAAATGATCATATCTAATTTCTTAGATGGAAGACCAAGGATATAACCAATTTTGTTTGGAAGAGAACGGAAGTACCAGATATGAGCAATTGGCACAACAAGGTTGATGTGTCCTACTCTGTCACGACGTACTTTTTTCTCTGTAACTTCAACACCACAACGGTCGCAAATGATACCTTTGTAACGAATTCTTTTATATTTACCACAAGCACACTCAAAATCCTTAACAGGCCCGAAGATTCTTTCACAGAAAAGTCCGTCACGTTCTGGTTTGTGCGTTCTGTAGTTAATAGTTTCTGGTTTCAAAACCTCTCCTCTTGATTCTTTCAAGATAGATTCAGGTGAAGCCAATCCAATTGAAATTTTATTAAATCTTTTAACCGGATTTTTATCTTTATTATTATTTCTATTATTCATCATAGTTTTTACTATTGATTTATCTGCAATTAAAAAATTGATTTTCATTTAAGTCGAAAGTTTAAAAGTCAGAAGTCGAAAGCCATTTCTGGACTTTAAGACTTTAAGACATTTGACTTTAGACTAAAAATACTACCTCGGATTACTTCTCTAAACTTCAAACGTCAATGCTGAAGTGCTAATTATAAAACTTTTCAGGTTTAAATAAAAAATCGGAACGGGTTACGGGTATAAATCCTAAAAACTTTTATAAATGAGTAATCAGTTTCCGGATATTGCTATCCGAAAACTGAAAACTTCCTAATGCTTATTATTCTTCTAAACGAATGTCAAGTCCAAGACCTTTCAATTCATGCATTAATACATTGAATGATTCAGGTAATCCTGGTTCTGGCATAGATTCTCCCTTAACGATAGCCTCGTAAGTTTTAGCTCTACCAATAACGTCATCCGATTTAACTGTTAAGATTTCACGCAGTGTACTTGATGCTCCATAAGCTTCAAGTGCCCAAACCTCCATCTCTCCAAAACGCTGACCTCCAAATTGAGCTTTACCTCCAAGTGGTTGTTGAGTAATCAACGAGTATGGACCGATAGAACGTGCGTGCATCTTATCATCAACCATGTGTCCTAATTTAAGCATGTAAATTACACCCACAGTTGCTGCCTGATGGAAACGCTCTCCGGTACCACCATCATAAAGGTGTGTATGTCCGAAACGTGGTACTCCAGCTTCATCAGTCAAAGCATTGATTTGGTCTAAAGAAGCACCATCAAAAATTGGAGTAGCAAATTTTCTACCTAAATTTTGTCCAGCCCATCCAAGAACAGTCTCATAAATCTGACCAATGTTCATACGTGAAGGTACCCCAAGTGGATTCAATACGATATCTACCGGTGTTCCGTCTTCAAGGAAAGGCATATCTTCATGACGAACGATTCTTGCAACAATACCTTTATTACCGTGACGTCCTGCCATTTTATCCCCTACTTTCAGTTTACGTTTTTTAGCAATATAAATTTTCGCTAATTTCAAAATTCCAGATGGTAATTCATCTCCAACTGTAATAGTGAATTTTTCTCTTCTTAAAGATCCTTGTAAGTCGTTCAGCTTAATTTTATAGTTGTGAATTAAATCATTAACCATTTTATTAGTAGCGTCATCAGCAACCCATTGACCTTTGCTTAAGTGAGCAAAATCTTCTACTGCGTAAAGCATTTTTTGAGTATATTTTTTACCTTTTGGTAAAACTTCTTCACCCAAATCATTCATTACACCCTGAGATGTTTTTCCGTTCACGATCAGGAATAATTTTTCAACCAATCTGTCTTTTAATTCCACAAATTTAGTTTCGAATTCCATTTCTAAAGCGCCTAAAGCATCTTTATCCTGAGTACGTTTACGTTTATCTTTTACGGCTCTTGCAAATAATTTTTTGTCAAGAACTACACCGTGTAAAGATGGAGAAGCTTTTAATGAAGCATCTTTTACATCACCTGCTTTATCCCCGAAAATTGCACGAAGCAATTTCTCTTCCGGAGTAGGATCTGATTCTCCTTTTGGTGTAATCTTTCCGATTAGAATGTCGCCAGGTTTAACCTCTGCTCCAATTCTGATCATACCGTTTTCATCTAAATCTTTAGTAGCTTCTTCAGAAACGTTAGGAATATCGTTTGTTAACTCTTCATTTCCTAACTTAGTATCTCTAACCTCTAATGAATAATCATCAACGTGGATAGAAGTAAAAATATCATCACGAACTACTTTCTCAGAAATTACAATCGCATCCTCAAAGTTATACCCTTTCCATGGCATGAACGCAACTTTTAAGTTTCTACCTAAAGCTAATTCACCATTTTGAGTAGCATATCCTTCTGATAATACTTGACCAAGAACTACTCTGTCACCTTTTCTTACGATTGGTTTCAGGTTGATACTTGTTCCCTGATTGGTTTTTCTAAATTTAATTAAGTTGTATGTTTTTTCATCAGCATCAAAACTTACCATTCTTTCTTCTTCAGTACGGTCGTATTTGATAGTGATGATGTTTGCATCAACATATTCTACAGTTCCATCTCCTTCAGCATTAATCAATACTCTGGAATCTGAAGCTACCTGACGCTCTAAACCTGTACCAACAATTGGTGCTTCCGGACGGATCAAAGGAACCGCCTGACGCATCATGTTAGATCCCATCAAGGCTCTATTCGCATCATCATGTTCTAAGAAAGGAATCAATGAAGCTGAAATCGAAGCAATCTGGTTAGGAGCAACGTCTGTATAATGTACTGCAGAAGGTTCAACAACCGGGAAGTCACCTTCCTCACGGGCAATAACATTTGTTGCCGTGATTTTACCAGTTTCATCCATTTCAATGTTTGCCTGAGCAATCATTTTTCCTTCTTCTTCTTCAGCACTTAAATAGATAGGTGTACTTTCTAAATCAACTACACCATCTGTAACTTTACGATAAGGAGTTTCGATGAAACCCATTCCGTTAACTTTTGCATAAACACCAAGAGATGAAATCAAACCAATGTTTGGTCCCTCTGGAGTTTCAATCGGACATAAACGACCATAGTGTGTATAGTGAACGTCACGAACCTCGAAACCAGCTCTCTCTCTCGAAAGTCCACCAGGTCCAAGTGCAGATAATCTTCTTTTGTGTGTGATCTCAGCTAATGGATTCGTTTGATCCATAAATTGAGACAACTGGTTCGTACCAAAGAAAGAGTTGATAACCGATGATAATGTTTTAGCATTAATCAAATCGATTGGTGTAAACACCTCGTTATCTCTAACGTTCATTCTCTCACGAATAGTTCTTGCCATACGTGCTAAACCAACACCGAATTGTTGAGACAATTGTTCACCAACTGTTCTAACACGACGGTTTGATAAGTGATCAATATCATCAATCTCTGCTTTAGAGTTGATCAATTCGATCAAATATTTTACAATGGTAATGATATCTTCTTTGGTAAGCACTTGCTTTTCCATTGGGATATCCAAACCAAGTTTTTTGTTCATTCTGTAACGACCAACTTCACCTAAGTTATAACGTTGATCAGAGAAGAACAATTTATCTATAATACCACGAGCAGTTTCTTCATCAGGCGGTTCTGCATTACGCAATTGTCTGTAGATATGCTCAACAGCTTCTTTTTCAGAGTTTGTTGGATCTTTTTGTAATGTATTGTGGATAATAGCATAATCTGCCTGGTTATTATCCTCTTTATGTAACAAAATAGATTTAACGTTAGAATCGATGATTTCTTCTACATTATCTTTGTCGATAATAGTATCTCTATCAAGGATGATTTCGTTACGTTCGATAGAAACTACCTCACCGGTATCTTCATCAACGAAATCCTCGTGCCAAGTGTTCAATACACGTGCAGCAAGTCTTCTTCCAATATATTTTTTAATACCTGTTTTAGAAACTTTAATTTCTTCAGCAAGGTCGAAGATCTCAAGGATATCCTTATCTCTTTCGAATCCAATTGCACGGAATAAAGTTGTAACCGGTAATTTTTTCTTTCTGTCGATATAAGCATACATTACGCTGTTGATATCTGTAGAAAATTCTATCCAGGAACCTTTAAAAGGAATTACTCTGGCAGAATAAAGTTTTGTTCCATTTGCGTGGAATGACTGACCAAAGAAAACTCCAGGAGAACGGTGTAGTTGAGATACTACTACACGCTCAGCACCATTGATCACAAAAGTACCGCTTGGAGTCATATAAGGTATTGTTCCAAGATAAACGTCTTGTACAATAGTTTCAAAATCTTCGTGTTCCGGATCTGTACAGTATAGTTTTAACCTGGCTTTTAAAGGCACACTATAAGTAAGACCTCTCTCTATACATTCTTGAATTGTATAACGTGGCGGATCTACAAAATAATCTAGGAATTCCAATACAAAGTTATTTCTTGTATCTGTAATTGGGAAGTTTTCCATGAAGGTGTTGTACAACCCTTCGTTGCCTCTTTCATCAGATTTAGTTTCTAATTGAAAAAAATCTTTAAAAGATTTAACCTGAACGTCCAGAAAATCCGGATAGTCAGGAATATTTTTTGTAGAGGCAAAATTCAATCTTTCAGTCTGATTTGTTATCATCAATGGACAAAATTTTGATTAAAAAAAAAGTAATTTTTTGTGTAAACACACACTGTTTAATCTATACTTTCTTATTGTAATCAATACATCTTTAAAAATAAACCCGTAAAATTGGGTTCAATTTTTTTTCTTCGTATTGATCAAAAACTTTTTCGTATTTTAAACTATTTGATAATAAAACTTGATCTATTTTATTATACGAAAAATGGTTTAGGCCATTGAGCGTTCACTCAAGACCTAAACCTAGTTCTTAAAACTGAGTTGAATTATTTAAGCTCAACTACAGCTCCAGCTTCTTCTAATGATTTTTTAAGACCTTCAGCCTCTTCTTTAGAAACACCTTCTTTAACGTTACTTGGAGCACCGTCAACTACATCTTTAGCTTCTTTCAAACCTAAACCTGTAAGTTCTTTAACTAATTTTACAACTGCTAATTTAGAAGCACCAGCTTCTTTTAATACAACTGTAAATTCAGTTTGTGCTTCTTCAGCAGCACCTTCTCCACCACCAGCAGCAACTACTACAGCTGCAGCAGCAGGCTCGATACCATACTCGTCTTTTAATATTGTTGCTAATTCGTTAACTTCTTTAACTGTTAAGTTAACTAATTGTTCTGCGAATTGTTTCAAATCTGCCATTTTTTCTATCGTTTAAAATGATTTGTAAAATATAATTTATTTATTGTGCGCTAATTAAGCTACCAGGAAATTAAATTCCTCGTACGAATTATTATGCTTCAGCTTCTTCTTCGCTACCAGCGAATTTGTTTTGTAAAGCAGAAATAATTCTTTGTGCTGGTGATTGCAATAATCCAATAAGTTCTCCAAGAAGTTCTTCTTTAGATTTAATAGTTGCTAATGCATCTAATTGATCATCTCCAATATAAATTTCAGAGTTAATATAAGCTCCTTTTAATAAAGGTTTAGCTGATTTTTTTCTGAAATCTTTAATTATTTTTCCAGGTGCATTTGCAACATCTGAAATAAATATAGCACTATTACCAGTCAATACTGAAGGTAAATCACCATAGTCATTAGCAGAAGCTTCCATTGCTTTTGCAAGCAAAGTGTTTTTTACAACCTCTAATTTAATACCTGCTTTAAAACAAGCTCTTCTCAAGTTTGAAGTTGTTTCTGCGTTTAATCCAGAAATATCAGATACATAAATAATATTTGTACCAGCTAACTGTGCAGTTAAATCTTCAATCGCGATTGATTTTTCTTCTCTAGTCATACTAAAAATTATTAACTACCAATTATACTGCTTTAGGGTCCAATGCAATTGCAGGACTCATAGTGCTTGTAAGGTGAATACCTTTAATGTAGGTACCTTTAGCAGCAGTTGGTTTAAGTTTGATTAATGTTTGAATAATTTCGTGTGCATTGTCATAAATTTGCTCAGCTCCAAAAGAAACTTTACCAATTCCTGCATGTACGATACCAGTTTTATCAACTTTAAAGTCAATTTTACCAGCTTTAACCTCTGCAACAGCTTTTGCAACATCCATAGTTACAGTACCTGTTTTAGGGTTTGGCATTAAACCTCTAGGTCCTAAAATACGACCTAATGGACCTAATTTACCCATAACAGCCGGCATAGTGATGATTACATCAACATCAGTCCAACCATCTTTAATTTTTTGTAAATAATCGTCAAGACCTACATAATCAGCTCCAGCTTCTTTAGCCTCAGCTTCTTTATCTGGAGTAACCAATGCTAATACTTTAACGTCTTTACCTGTTCCGTGAGGTAATGTAACTACACCTCTAACCATTTGATTCGCTTTTCTTGGATCTACACCCAAACGAACTGCGATATCAACAGACTCATCAAATTTTGCAGAAGCTATAACTTTAATTAATGCAGCTGCATCTTTTAAAGAGTATAGTTTGTTCTTTTCAATTTTTGAAGCAGCCTCTTTTTGCTTTTTTGTTAATTTTGCCATTTCTTTCTCTTAATTAAAAAGGAGCATCTCCTGATACAGTTATACCCATAGATCTAGCAGTTCCAGCGATCATGCTCATTGCAGATTCGATTGTGAATGCATTTAGATCTACCATTTTATCTTCAGCAATAGCTTTGATAACGTCCCAAGTAACACTAGCTACTTTTTTACGATTTGGTTCACCTGATCCAGACTTTAGCTTTGCAGCTTCCAATAATTGGACAGCAGCTGGAGGAGTCTTAACAACAAAATCAAATGATTTGTCTTTATACACAGTAATTTGTACTGGGCATATTTTGCCAGGTTTATCTTGCGTTCTAGCATTGAACTGCTTACAGAACTCCATGATATTAACCCCAGCAGCTCCTAAAGCAGGTCCAACCGGTGGCGACGGATTCGCAGCACCTCCCTTAACTTGTAGTTTAACTACCTTACTAATTTCTTTAGCCATTTTTTAAAAAATTTAACACCCCAATCATTGGAAGCGATTACGGTGGTTATTATAGATGTAACAAAAATTATACTTTTTCAACTTGCATAAAGCTTAATTCTAGTGGAGTTTTTCTTCCGAAAATTTTCACCATAACTTCAAGTTTACGCTTTTCTTCATTGATTTTTTCAACTGTTCCGTTGAATCCGTTAAATGGACCATCGATCACTTTAACAGTTTCGCCTAAGTTGAAAGGAATTGCACGAGTATCTGTATTTACAGCTAACTCATCTACTTTACCTAACATTCTATTTACTTCAGAAAGTCTCAATGGAACAGGTTCCCCGCCTTTGATCTCACCTAAAAATCCAATTACACTAGTAATAGACTTGATAATATGAGGTATCTCACCAACCAAGTTGGCTTCGATCATAACATATCCAGGGAAATAAACTTTATCCTTAGACATTTTTTTTCCTTCTTTTACAGTAACTACTTTTTCTGTAGGCACTAAAACTTGGGAAACATAATCACCCATACCTAGTCTGGCAATTTCAGTTTCGATGTAAGCTTTGACTTTATTTTCTTGTCCGCTTACCGCTCTAACTACATACCATTTTTTCACATTATTATCTGCCATCACAAAAAAATTATCCTTTTAACCAGTTAAAAAATCCAGCCAAAGCTTTTGCAAAAAATTCGTCTACTCCCCATGTTGCCAAAGCGAATAAAACCGAAAATACAGCCACAACAATTGTCAATTTTTGAACCTCAGCCCAAGCAGGCCAAGTAACATTTGACTTTAACTCTTCGAAAGCCTCTGATAAATAATTCGTAACTTTTGTCATTTGATATATTTTTTATTGCACGGGCGGAGGGATTCGAACCCCCATCAACGGTTTTGGAGACCGCTATTCTACCCTTGAACTACGCCCGTAATTAAAGCCAGTGATTTCAGTTAAGAAAATCACTGGCTTTTTATAATATTTATAGGATTATCCTACGATTTCAGTCACCTGACCTGCTCCTACTGTTCTACCACCTTCACGGATAGCGAAACGTAAACCTACGCTCATTGCGATTGGGCTTAATAAAGAAACATTGATTGTCAAGTTGTCTCCTGGCATTACCATCTCTACACCTTCTGGTAAAGTAATAACTCCTGTTACGTCAGTTGTACGTACGTAGAACTGTGGACGGTAGTTATTATGGAATGGAGTATGACGTCCACCTTCTTCTTTTTTCAAGATATAAACCTCAGCTTTGAAAGTAGCGTGTGGTTTTACTGATCCTGGCTTAATGATAACCATTCCTCTTTTGATAGATTCTTTATCAATACCTCTTAACAATAAACCTACGTTATCTCCAGCTTCACCTCTATCAAGGATTTTACGGAACATCTCAACTCCTGTAATAGTAGAAGTTAATTTATCAGCTCCCATACCAATGATTTCAACTGGATCTCCTGTATTAGCAATACCTGTTTCGATACGACCTGTAGCAACAGTTCCACGACCAGTAATTGTAAATACATCTTCAACCGGCATCAAGAATGGTTTAGCTACGTCACGCACTGGCTCTTCGATCCAAGCATCAACAGCTTCCATTAATTCAATGATTTTTGGTACCCAAGCAGGATCATTATTCAATCCTCCTAAAGCAGAACCTTGAACTACAGGACCATTATCTCCATCATATTCGTAGAAAGATAATAAATCTCTAATTTCCATTTCAACAAGCTCCAACAATTCAGCATCATCAACCATATCCACTTTGTTCATAAAAACAACGATTCTTGGAATACCTACCTGACGACCTAAAAGGATGTGCTCACGAGTTTGTGGCATTGGACCATCTGTAGCAGCAACTACTAAGATAGCACCGTCCATTTGAGCAGCACCAGTAACCATGTTCTTTACGTAATCCGCGTGACCTGGACAGTCAACGTGAGCGTAGTGACGGTTAGCTGTTTCATACTCTACGTGTGATGTATTAATAGTAATACCTCTTTCTTTCTCCTCTGGAGCGTTATCGATTTGATCAAACGATTTTGCTTGACAGTAACCAGCATCAGACAATACTTTTGTAATTGCTGCAGTTAATGTAGTTTTTCCGTGATCCACGTGTCCAATTGTACCTATGTTTAAGTGCGGTTTGGAACGATTAAAATTCTCCTTTGCCATTTTACTTAATTTTTAATCTTAGTTATATATTAATTTTCAATTTCCTACTTACTTGAGCCAACTACGGGAATTGAACCCGTGACCTCTTCCTTACCAAGGAAGCACTCTACCTCTGAGCTAAGTCGGCAGAGAGTTCTGATTTAGATTGTATTTTTATAGACTTTAGATTTAAAATCTGAAATCTACGCTCTGAAATCTTAACTTCTTTATGTGGGGAGAGCAGGATTCGAACCTGCGAAGTTCACACAGCAGATTTACAGTCTGCCCTCGTTGGCCGCTTGAGTATCTCCCCTTTTTTTTATCAATAATTACATGAACAATTTCAAATCGCATTTGAAACATTTTGAGCCGGCGGAGGGACTCGAACCCACGACCTGCTGATTACAAATCAGCTGCTCTAGCCAACTGAGCTACGCTGGCAATATCAATAAAAAAGTCCGCTATTTCTAACGGACTGCAAATGTAGCTATTTTATCTTTGAATCAAAACATTTTTTAAAAAAAATTTTCAATTATATGTGTGCTCTTATTTTTTCTTTCCTTTTCACCAGTACACGCTCTAAAGATTCCGCCGAAAGTTCGACCGCTTCTTCAAACGTTTTACACTGTTTTTTAACCAAAAAATCATCTCCGGGAACATTAATCTTAATCTCTACTGCCTTATTCTCTTTATCACTCGTTCTTTCAACTTTCAAAAAAACATCTGCCGAAACCACTCGATCATAATACTTTTCTAGCTTATCCATTCTCTCCTGAATAAAATCTACCAATTTTCTGTCAACAGTAAAGTTAACTGCATGAACATCTACCTTCATAATACAAATTTTTGGGTTAAACATTTTAGAATTATTATTTATTCCTTGGATGCGCATTCTTATAAACCTTTTTAAGCTCTGCTAAACTATTATGAGTATAAACCTGCGTAGATGCCAAACTCGAATGTCCTAATAATTCCTTAACTGAATTTAAATCTGCCCCGTTATTTAATAAGTGAGTTGCAAAAGTATGCCTAAGCACGTGCGGACTCTTTTTTACCTTTTCAGAGACTTTACTAAAGTATGAATTTATTAATCGATACACAAAAGATTCACTCAATTTTAACCCTTTTGCTGAAATAAAAAAATAATCCTCATCAACTATCTTCTCCACCAAAGCCCTTTCTTGCAAATACAAATTAAACTGCCCTACAATTATTGGCAAAACCGGAATAATACGCTCTTTATTTCGCTTTCCCAAAACCTTAACTACACTTGAAGATAAATCAACATCACACTTCATCAAATGTATCAATTCTGCTCTTCGCATTCCCGTAGTATAAAAAAGATCCACGATTAACTTATCTCTTACTTCTTCGAATCCTGAAGGACTTCCAACTGCTAACATCAAGTCAGTTAACTCTTTTTCAGAAAACGGGATCTGAACGATTTTAGGCGTTTTTAATGCTTTATGCTTCAGCATGGGACTCACTTCTATTTGCTTTGTTTTTAAAAGGAATTTATAGAATGCTTTCAAAGAAGACATTTTTCTATTTACAGACACATTAGACAAACCCTCATCTACAAGCGAAACAATCCAACTCCTAATTTGACTGTAATTTACCTGCTCGATATTTTCCTGCTCAAAATGAACCTTATTAAATGTTTCAAAAAACAAAACATCATTCAAATAAGCATTAACCGTATGCGCTGAATATTTTCTCTCCAACTGAAGATAATCACGAAACGCTTCTTTATTTGATTTCATAAGAATACACTTTTTCATTTATAAAAACCCATATTCTACTTATATAAGGAATAATATTTATCTCAAAATTAAGCATAAAAAAACCGTTAGTATCAAAATTTTGATAACTAACGGTAATTATTTTTGAAAAGCTAATACTAACTCTCTAAACCATCTCTCATGTTTTGGATGTAAGCAGCTTTTTGAATTTGTGCTCTTTTGATAACAGAAGGCTTAATAAAAGCAGTACGTGCTCTTAATTGACGAACAGTTCCTGTTTTATCAAATTTTCTTTTATAGCGCTTTAATGCTCTATCGATATTTTCTCCGTCTTTAATTGGTATAATTAACATAATATTGACACCTCCTCTCGTTAAGGGTGCAAAAGTATATATTAATTATGAATTATGAGTTATAAATCATGAATTATTTTAAAAAAATGATTCGAAGAGAAAAAAGAATATAGAACACAGGAAAGAGAATAAAAAAAAGATGCAAAACCAAATTAAAAAAACCAATCTTAAAACCTAAGACTATAGCAAACTTCTTCACTCTTTACTCTTTACTCTTCACTCTTCACTCTTCACTCTTTAAGCAAATTTCTCGAAATAACCAATTTCTGGATTTCAGTAGTTCCTTCTCCTATAGTACATAGTTTTGAATCACGATAAAATTTCTCCACTGGATAATCTTTTGTATAACCATATCCTCCGTGAATCTGAACGGCTTCGTTGGCAATTTTTACGCAGGCTTCTGAGGCGTACATTTTTGCCATTGCCCCAAGGGTTGTAACGGGTTTGTGTTGTTGTTTTAAAAATGCTGCTTTATGCAATAACAATTCTGAAGCCTCGATCTCTGTTGCCATATCAGCCAGTTTAAACGAAATTCCCTGAAAACTACTAATAGGCTGCCCAAACTGATGTCTTTCTTTTGAATATTTAAGAGCTGCTTCATAAGCACCTTTTGCAATTCCTAGTGACAAAGCTCCGATTGAAATACGGCCTCCGTCTAATATTTTCATCGCCTGAACAAATCCCTGCCCTACTTCTCCTAATCTATTTGCATCCGGAACACGGCAACCATCAAAAACCAACTCTGCAGTTTCGCTCGCACGCATTCCTAATTTGTTTTCTTTTTTTCCTGACGTGAATCCCTTCATTCCTTTTTCGAAAACAAAAGCGGTCATTCCTTTTGAATCTCCTTTTTCTCCGGTACGTACAATTACAACTGCAATATCTCCGGAGATTGCGTGCGTAATAAAGTTTTTAGCTCCGTTTACAATCCATTCATCGCCGTCTTTAACGGCTGTTGTATTCATTCCGCCGGCATCAGAACCTGTATTGTGCTCTGTTAAACCCCAAGCTCCTATATATTCTGCAGTAGCTAATTTTGGCAACCATTTTTTCTTTTGTTCTTCATTTCCAAAAGTCAAAATATGATTGGTACATAGAGAATTATGCGCCGCAACAGATAAACCAATTGAAGGATCTACTTTTGAAATTTCTTCAACGACTGTAATATATTCATGATACCCCAATCCTGACCCTCCATATTCTTCCGGAACCAGAACTCCCATAAATCCCATTTGGCCTAATTGTTTAAATAGTTCAACTGGAAAAATCTGAGCCTCATCCCATTCCATAATATTAGGTCTGATATTTTTTTCGGCAAAATCTTTTATAGATTGAGCAATCATCGACTGCGTTTCGTTATATTCAAAATTCATTGTAAGCTGCTTTTGTTTTAGAACTCCAAATATAAACTAATTATTTTTGCTTTATCAACAGGAAAACCTTTAATTTTTGACAAATCCTCAATATTACTAATATTTCCATTCATACTTCGATAAGTTACAATTTGTTTAGCCAGTGCATATCTGAAATATGAAAATTGAGACAGCTCTTTTAAAGATGCATCGTTTATGGGGATTTTTTTTAAAGTTGGGGGAATTACTGCTTTAAAATGAGTGTTTAATTCATTGACAACTTCCGGTGAAAGTCCCCAAACATCATTCATTTGCTCCATAGAAACAAAACATCCTAAAATTTCTTTTTGTTTTAATATTCGTGATGATAAAGCTTCGCCAATACCATAAACTTTCATCAGATCTTCCTGGGTTGCCTGGTTGATATCTAAAACTATAATTTTTTCTTTTTTGAAATTCTCTTTTTTAAAATTCTCTTTCCGGACAAATTCTTTCCTTTCTGTTTTAAAGTCTTTTTTATTTTGAGTCCAGTCGGGAAATTTAAAAAGCGGTGCCATTACACTCAATAAAGAATCTGAAATCTTTGTTACTTCCTGAAATTCTTTTGCTGAACTGACGTATTTATTTTCTTTTCGAAAAGCCAGTAAACGATCTATCTCCTGAACTGACATTCCTAGCTTATATCCTTTATAGTCTGTAATAAAATTAGGATTGAAAGAATATACTTTTGGTTTTTCAGTTAATTTCGTCAACTTCATAGAGTCAATTTCGGTTTGCAAAGACAGCCATTGCTCTTTTTCCTGAAAAGATTTTTCAGGCAAACTAAAATCGGCGAAAAAGTAAATTGTCTGTAAAATCATTATAATAATAAAAAGTGAAAAAATTCCAGTACGCTGTTGTTTTGTAAACCTAAAATATTTTGCAAATGGGCTAAAGTTCATTCCAATTAAAATTACTTATTTCTAATAAATTCCGTAAATTAAAGGAAAAACGATTAATTTAACAAGAATTATATTAAAAAAACTATTGGTTTTAAAATTACATTTTTCACTAATAAAGCCCAATTAATTTAATGAATCCCAGTAGTTAAAGAATAATCAACGGGGGTTTTATCAAAAAATTTAATATTTTATAACTTAAAAAGAGATAATTGTTTTTATTTTTTACAAAAAACGATACATTTGGAGCTTAATAACAATAAACCAATATTATAATATGTCAATTTGGAAAACTAAACCACTTTCGGTATTGCTTGACGAAGCTTCCGAATCTGAAAAAGGCTTAAAAAGAACTCTATCTTCACGGTCGCTCGTTGCACTTGGAGTTGGAGCCATAATTGGAGCCGGATTATTCTCTTTAACAGGAATTGCTGCCGCAGAACATGCTGGACCGGCAGTTACTCTTTCTTTTGTTTTAGCAGCCGTTGGATGTGCTTTTGCCGGACTTTGTTATGCAGAATTTGCTTCTATGATTCCGGTTGCGGGTAGTGCATATACATACTCTTATGCTACAATGGGAGAATTTATGGCTTGGATTATTGGTTGGGATTTAGTTTTAGAATACGCTTTGGGAGCCGCCACAGTTGGTGTAAGCTGGTCCCGCTACTTATTAGAATTACTAAACAAATACGGAATTCACCTCCCTCATCAATTTATATGTTCGCCCTGGGAAACTCTTAAACTTAGTGACGGTACAGTAATCGAAGGCGGTATTGTAAATTTACCGGCGATTTTTATTGTATCTATGTTATCTTTATTATTAATAAGAGGAACAAAAGAATCTGCGTCTTTAAACAACTTTTTGGTTGTTGTAAAAGTTGCTGTAGTACTTGTTTTCATCATTTTAGGATGGAGCTTTATTGACACATCAAACTATACTCCTTACATTCCTAAAAACACAGGTGTTTTTGGTGAATTTGGATGGTCAGGAATTGCTGCAGGTGCGGGAACTGTATTCTTTGCCTTTATTGGTTTTGATGCTGTGTCTACAGCTGCACAAGAAGCTAAAAATCCTCAAAAAGGAATGCCAATTGGTATTTTAGGATCGCTTATTATATGTACCTTATTATATGTGTTTTTTGCTCACGTAATGACTGGACTTGTAAATTATAAAGAATTTGCCGGTGATGCTAAACCTGCTGCAACTGCTTTTGCAAAAACAGGGTATGATTTTTTACAGACAGGTTTAATTGTAGCTATTTTAGCGGGTTATACTTCTGTAATATTAGTAATGCTTTTGGGGCAAAGCCGTGTGTTTTATACTATGAGTAAAGATGGTTTATTACCTCCATTCTTCAGTTCTATTCACTCAAAATTTCGTACTCCGTGGAAAACTAACCTTTTCTTCTTAGTATTTGTAAGTTTATTTGCCGGATTGGTTCCGGTAAGCGATTTAGGACATATGGTAAGTATTGGAACTTTATTGGCTTTTGTACTTGTTTGTATTGGTGTAATGGTTATGCGTAAAAGAATGCCAGATGCTCCAAGATCTTTCAGAACACCTTTAGTACCATTTGTGCCTATCGCAGGTATCGTAATTTGCCTGGCTTTGATGTATTCACTACCTAACGAAAGCTGGGTGAGACTTGTAGTCTGGATGGCATTAGGAGTAGTAATTTATTTTGTTTATGGTAAGAAAAACAGTAAACTGAATAATCCGGGAAAATAGTTTCTTATTTATAAGAAAAAGGATCATAGAGTACAAATACTTTATGATCCTTTTTTTATGTTTAAAAGTTATTCTATAAATCAAAAACAGAAGTTCTTTTTGCACGAATTAAATCTTTAAGACGAATCCAAAAAGCTAAAGTTAAATAAATTCCAAAACCTAAACCGGCAGTCACAAACGAAATATAAATAAAAAACAATCTAACACTCGTAACGCGCATTCCTAATTTATCAGCCAATCTTGAAGATACATGAAAACCATATTTTTCAAAAAAGAACTTTAATTTTAAAATAGCTGACATATTTTTATTTTAGATTTTAAACAAAAGTACAAAAATTTCTAATTACTCTTTAGCAACTCCATACCAAGACCACATTTTAAGCAAGATTTATGATTACAATATTCATTTTTTAGTTCTAATAAAGTTTGCGTTTCAAAAGCATTCTTACACGAAACTCCAAAGAATTTAAATTTGTCTATGATGGCATTTTTCTCAGGAGCAACCTGATTCATAAAATCTATTAAATCCTCAGAAATAGATTTTCCTGTTACACTTGCATGAGCAAACTGAATTGGTATTATAGTATTTATAATTAGTAAATCTAAAAATGATTTTGATAAAATTTTAGATTTACCCGGGCTTTCTTTATCAAACTGATAATGATTCTGCCAATATAAACTTGCAGAAACTGTTAACAGACTATATACTTCTCTAACCGATTTTAAAGCAATAATCTTAGAAAATAAATTTTGATGTTTTCCATATAAATTTGACAATTGTGAAAGCCGAATTGTTGGAAAATTATCCGGCCGATGCTTAAAAAACTGTATTGGATCTACGTGTTCTTTCTTTAATTGATATTTAGTAAGAAGATAATAATATCTGAGTTTTAAATCTTTAAAATAAACATCTTCTTTCTCTAAATCTAATAGGCCTGAAGTCCCTAAAAGCAGCGCTTCGAGATTTTCCACTTCAAAGCTTTCCTTCCTGATAATTGAAAATGGAATTGATTTTGCAATTTGCAAAAAAGAATTTCCGTTTGTATTTAATCCAAAATTCTTTGCTAATAATGAAAATAAAACCGCTTCCCAATCCTGATTGGTTTCCTCCAGTAAATCGAAAATAAATTTTGACTTACGCTCTAAACGATCAAAAAACAGTCGTTCCTGCCAATTTTTAAAAGTAAAACTATCTATATCCCTGATGCTTTTCTCGCAAAAGATCCAGGACTTAGGTGTTATTAACGAATTATAGGTAGAAATAATTTCTGACGATACATAATTGCTAAGTACCAGAACAGGAATTTTAGTATTGCTCTTATCAAATATTTCACTATCATGCTCCCAAACTACATGCAAAATTACATTGTCATAAGCGGGATCTTTTTCATGATTGTGCAAATACCAATCTGAAGATTTTAGATGAATCTCTACATTTCCAGCCCATTTTTGATTTCCTATTTTAATTTGAGCATTAAAAAAATCCGGGCCGGAAAGTTCTAAATAATCTCCTGCTTTAATAATAATTACCTGCTCATTTTGAGTTGTTCTTAAATTCAATGTTTCAAACTTCTTGAATCTCCAGAGATAGTGAAGAAAATCTTCTTTCATAATTAGGCTTATACATAAATTTATAAAAGCCTAAATTAATTAAAATAATATTAATCTTACAATTTTATTGAATATAATTTATTTTAATAAATATAATTTCGCACATGCTCTTGCATCAGATAATGCCTCGTGATGATTTAACTGAATTTTCATTTCGCGGCAACAATCACTTAATTTAGTTGGCTTTAAGCCTTTTGCTTTATAGATCTTAACTGTACATTCCCATTTTGCAGCAATATTTAAATCTTCATAATTCAATCCATAGAGCATCATTGATTTTGTCAGAACATTTCGATCAAAGCTCTCATTATGTGCCACAATCACTTTATTTTTTAATCTTTTTTCTATTTCCGGATATACTTGTAAAAATGTTTTTGCATTGACTGTATCGCGCGGATAAATCCCATGTACCTGAATTGTAAAAGAATTATATTCATTATTTGGTGGTTTGATTAAAGTAACAAACTCATCTACAATTAATCCGTTTTCAACAGTAACTATACCAACAGAACAGGGATGATAACCTGTTGCGGTTTCAAAATCTATGGCTGTAAAATTCATTTGATAAATATATTAGCTAAAAAAATCCATAAACCCAATTGTTACAACTAGATTTATGGATTTATGAAGTTATTAAACACCTTATTTTATTGACCCGATGATATCATATTTTGTAATAATATGATGATTTCCATTTTCAAGATCAACTAAAACAGCATCATTTTCTTTGGTAAACAACTTAGAAACTTCTTCTATTGGCGTACCTAATTTTACAATTGGAAAAGGTTTTCCCATTACTTCCTTAATTGGTTTTTCGGCTACATTTTTATCTGCAACATAACTTCTAAACAAGTCAGTTTCATCTACAGAACCAACAAATCCATTTATATCCACTACCGGAATTTGTGAAATTTTATATTTACGCATTCGTTCAATTGCGTGAGAAACTAATTCCTCTGTACGAACTACGATTAATTGTTTATCAATATGATCTTTAATTACATCTTCGGCTTTTGTAATATTTTCGTCTAAGAATCCACGTTCACGCATCCAGTCATCGTTGAACATTTTACCCACATAACGGCTTCCGGAATCATGAAACAATACAACAACGACATCCTCCGGCTTAAAGTGTTCTTTTAGCTGTAATAATCCTTTAATACAAGCTCCAGCAGAATTCCCTACAAAAATAGCCTCTTCAAGTGCAATTTTCCTGGTGTAAACCGCCGCATCTTTATCCGTTACTTTAGTAAATCCGTCAATTAAGGAAAAATCAACATTTTTTGGCAAAATATCCTCTCCAATCCCCTCTGTAATATAAGAATAGATTTCATTTTCATCAAAAATTCCTGTTTCGTGGTATTTTTTAAAAACGGAACCATAGGTATCAATTCCCCAAATTTTAATATTTGGATTTTTTTCTTTTAAATACCTTCCCACTCCTGATATCGTTCCGCCAGTTCCTACTCCAACCACAAAATGAGTAATTTTCCCATCTGTTTGTTTCCAAATTTCCGGTCCTGTTTGTTCATAATGCGCCAAAGAATTCGACATATTATCGTATTGGTTAACGTACCATGAATTTGGTGTCTCAGAAGCTAATCGTTTTGAAACAGAATAGTAGGAACGCGGATCTGTTGGCTCAACATCTGTAGGGCAAACTACAACTTTGGCGCCGACTGCACGCAAAATATCCATTTTCTCTTTAGACTGCTTGTCTGATATTACACAAATAAGCTTATATCCTTTAATGATTGCTACAAGTGCCAATCCCATTCCGGTATTTCCAGAAGTTCCTTCGATGATCGTTCCTCCTGGTTTTAAACGGCCATCTGCCTCAGCATCTTCAATCATTTTTACGGCCATTCTGTCTTTTACAGAATTTCCCGGATTAAAAGTTTCGACTTTTGCCAATACTAACGCATCAATTTCAGCAACAATTTTGTTGAGTTTTACCAATGGTGTATTACCAATTGTTTCTAAAATGTTATTTGAAAAGTCCATTTTTATTTAATTTAATATTTGGTTTTTAATATAATAAAGACTTGATTTTATTGGAAGAAATTCCAAACCAAACCAAATCTGATTACGAAATCGCGATAAGGATTGTTAGGCGCTGCATAATAATCACTTTTAGAAAAAAGAGCATTTATATGCTCTGCTTTTAAATAAAATCTAGTCTGGCGAATTCTCGCATTAAGAAAAAGATCGAACAATGGATAATTTCCGATCTCTTTTGTCTTTTGAACAAAAAACTCTCCAACAACCGGATTATAATCATTTCCGTAGTATTTTGTAAAGTAATTAAATACAACTCCTGTTTGCATAAACAATGCTTTATTAAAAAAGTGTCCTGAGTAGTAAAAAGTGTTTCTGGTAACAAAATCAGGCACATTTAAGATTAAATCTGACTGATCTACTTTTTGGTACAACAGGGTATTATCTAAAGCAAAATGACCAAATTTAAACTCACGACTTACTTTTATCTCTAAATAATTAATTGCATTTCCATACTGGGCAGGGCTTATAATTTGAGTATAATTTTTCGCTTCCAGCGGAGATGAGACATCTGCAAAGTATAAATGATCTTTTAAAACAGTATATTGAACTTCGGCATTTAACCATGGTGTATAAACATTTGCACCAAGCGAGTTAATTTTTTCATTTTTGAAATTATTCGACCAATTATATTCTATATAACTACTTTGGTATAAGTTGTAATTGTTGTTTGGCAACTTATTAATATTGCGATACCTAAAATCAAACTGAATCTTATCGTTCATTTCATATTTCAATTTGGCATCTAAATCAGAGAGGGATTGATTTGTAATTGATCTCGAGTACAAAAACCTGCCATTCCATTTATTCTTCTGATATTCATATTGTCCACCTACGTTATTAATTTGCAGAAATAGATTATTAGGAATAACTGTTCCGTTACTTTTTACTATAATTCTTCCGTATTCATAATTAGATCTGTAATCATCTATAAAAAAGTTAAACTTTCCTAAAAGAGAATTTTCATAGGCAAGTCCTGCTTTATTATATAGTCTTTCATATTTTGTCTGATCGTTAATATTACTCGTTACATAAGAATCCCCAAATCGTTTTACAGAGGTAGTACCAACAGTGGACAAAACAGTTGGCTGATTGTATTCGAAAAATTTATTTTCGTAATTAAACTGATGTGTTACATATAAATTATTATTTCCGTCTTTTGGATTTACTCTGAAAGCATGATCAAAAAACAAACGTCTTCCTTTTAGAAAAGATTTTGCATCTGTTAAAAAAACCTGCAATCTCTGACGGTTTTTATAATCTTTATTGTCACTTTCAAAATCTGTTGGTGTTGTAATTCCACCATTCTCTTCATTTGAAATATCCTGATAGGTATAATGAGCATTTATAGCATACCTTCTGTCTGTTGTAAAATAGCTGGTTGTGAACCTGAAATTCCCTGCACTAACCAATTGATTTATATAATCTCCTTCTGAACGTAAACCTTTATAAGCAATAGAAAAATTAAGGTTCTTTGAGGTATTCAGGGTGATAAATGAATCTACATTCTGTCCTTTATTTATTGTGGTATTGAAAAACAATTCTGTCAACGGAGTGGCTACTGAATAATAACGGATTTGATCCGCCTCCATATAATTAAAATGTTTACCGCTAAAACCAATTTCAGGATATGGTGAAAAACTAGTCAGACTGTATTGTAATGTATTATAGGTTTGTCCAATATTAGAAAAAGGCAAAAGTCCAAATTCATCTTTTCGAAGGTGATTTTGTTTATACGCACTTTTTAAGGTTAGTGATGTATCTACATAAGTTGTATCGTGTTCCAGAGTGATAATCTGATATTGATCTATCGTTGCAATTTTTGCTTTTTTCTTTTTTACCGTATCTGTTATACTTGAATATTTTGTATTCATATCTAAATTCTTTTTAGGAACGTTTTTTTCCTGAGAAAACAATAAAGTTGGAACAACTAATAGATATAGAAAAAAGAATATTCTCATTTGATGGCTTTATATGTAATTATTTCGACAAAATTTGTCAGGCAAAGGTAAAAGATAAAAACGTATAAAAAAACAAATCATTGTTATTGAGCATTTTTTCAACTTCTATTATTAAAGCAAAAACCCCCAACCAGAAAAGTGATTGAGGGTTTTCAAAAAATCAAAATATTTATTTTTCCTAATTCCAGCCTATATTTTGAGCTACATTTGGATTAGTATTTATTTCAGTTTGTGGTATTGGCCATAAGAATTTATAATCAGTACCCGGAACAGTAGCAACAGGAGTAGTAATAACATAAGTATTTCCTAGAACAAATGCAGCTGTAGCAGGAGTAGCATTAGCCATTTTTGCAGGGATACCATCAATAGCGACAGCTGCTATTGGATCTCCTTGTAATCTATGAATGTCAGCCCATCTACGACCTTCTTGTAAAAACTCAATTCTTCTTTCTTTAAGAATAGCAGCGACCATAGTTGCATCAGTAGGAAAAGATGCAGCAGTATATGCCTGAGTAGTCGGAGAAGCCAAAGATCTATTTCTTACTGAGTTTAACAAAGTTAAAGCTGTTGGTAAATTTGACAAACGTGCCTGAGCCTCTGCCATATTTAATACTACTTCAGCATATCTGATAACCGGTGCAGCATCTGACTGGTTAACAACATCTGTGTACTTATTTGTATATTTAATACCTGCAGCAGTATAAATAAATTTTCCGTCTTCTCTTCTTTTATCATCAGCCAACCATTGTGGATCTCTCCAAAGAATTGGGCTAATACAAACTAACGCTCTATTTTTTAACACACTAGCTAAAGATGCATTTACACCTGGATTAGAGGTAGAAGAGTGCTGAATAGAAAAAATAGACTCTGTATTAGTTAAATTACTAGCCAATACAAAAGGACCATATGGATCAGTCGTTAAAGCATAAAGACCATTTAATTTAATTCCTTCAGCAATTACATTTGCCCAGTCTCTTTTTTGAAGATAAACTCTTGTTTTGAAAGCTATCGCAGCAGATTTTGTTGCTTTAGCAACGACTCTACCACCAGCAAAACCATTTGAAGATATTAATTTCTCAGCATCTGTTAAATCTGCTAAAACTTTTGTGTAAACTTCAGCAACAGTATTTCTTGGTTTTAAAAGTTCAGAATTTATTTCTGCAACTGTATTAACACCAACCTCTCTGTAAGGTATACCCGGATGTGTAGCACCTGCAGTAAAATTGTATGGTCTTGCAAAATTGGTAAGTATTTCAAAATGAGTAATTGCTCTTAAAAACTTAGCCTGTCCAATATAATCATCTGCAACTGCCTGCGTAATAACCTTATTCGCAACTGCACTAGTAGCGCCTTCGATCATAAGATTACATCTGTTGATTAATCTGTAACCATCAACCCAGTAATAAACGTTATTAGCAGTTGTTGGATCATAAGTTGCGGTATAAGTTAACTGATAGAAAGTAGCCATGTTTACCACATCTTCACCTCTTGTTTCGCCTTGCTCCACAAAAGCAGCTCCCCAAACATAACCTCTACCTCCATTTGGACTGGTAGATGCAGCGTTATATTGTCCTATTCCGGCAGCATTATAAACACCATTCATATAAGCAGCTATATAAGCAGGAGTTGTAAATGCATCTGCATCAGAAATATTATTTATTGGTTTCAAATCCAATAGTTTTTCCTCTGTACATGAGCTCATCCCGAGTACAACTACAGAAAGTAAAATTGATTTTATTATATTTTTCATATGTTTTTTTATAAACTTACATTGATTCCCATTGAGATCACTTTAGAACGTGGAGTACCGTTAATGTCTACTCCATTTGTTTCCATTTCAGGATTAATACCTTTATAGTCTGAAATTAACCAGATATTTTGTGCCTGAGCAAAAATTCTAAAGTTATCAACTCCTAATTTATCCAATACTAATTTAGGCAATGTATACCCTAAACTAATATTATCAAGTGAGATAAAATCTCCTTTTTCAACAAAACGAGAAGATGCACTTCCTGAAAGGTTTGTAAATGTATTTGAAGAAGCGTATAATCTTGGTGTCCATCCGTCTCCAGGATTATCAACACTTTGCCATCTTCCTAAAATCTCAGTTCCGTTATTGTTAAAGTTTTGGTTCATTAACTCTCTTCTTGTAGCATTGAAAATTTCATTTCCTCCACTAAATCTAACCATGAAACCAAAATCAACATTTTTATACTTCATAGTAGATGTAAATGATCCGTAATATGTTGGCAAAGTATTTCCTAAGATAGCCTTGTCAGCAGCTCCTAATGATGATGCTGCACCAGCTGCTGCTGGATTATTAGGATCAAATACAGCATAGGTTGACGTATTAATATTACCTTGTACTAAACTACCATCTGCTTTGTAATAAACAGGGTTACCATTTGCTTTGTTAACACCCCAATATTTATATCCGTATAAAGAGTTAATAGATTCACCTTGTCTGATAATAATATTTGGTGCAATGTTAGCAATATCAGTAGATGAGCCAAAAGCTGATGAACCTCCTACAATATCTTGTCCTTGAACTAAACCAGTAACAACGTTTTTAGTAAGTGTTAAGTTAGAAGAAACATCCCAAGAAAAGTTTGCTGTATTTATTGCTTTAAAACTAACAGAGAATTCGTAACCCTGGTTGTACATTTTAGCAACGTTTGAGTTAACGATACTGTTAGGAATACCTAAAGATGGAGCAACTGGAGCTGCTAAAACTAATCCATCGATATCATTTTTATAATAATCAAATGCCAAAGTCACACGATTATTAAACAATCCTAAATCTACACCAAAGTCAATTTTGTTACTTGTTTCCCATTGTAATGTTTCGTTACCAAATTGATAATAACCAAGACCATTACTAGGTCCATAAGGAGATCCAACCAAAAGACCTTTTGAAGGATAAGCCGCTGAACTCAAAATATCTACGTTACCAACTTCAGAATAAGATCCTCTTAATTTAAGATCAGAAACTGTGTTACTGATTCCTTCCATGAAACTTTCTTTAGAAACTGTCCAACCAGCTGAAACTCCAGGGAAGTTGTGGTATCTAACATCTTTCTCAAATTGAGAAATTCCGTCACGTCTTAAAGAAGCTTGTATAAAATACTTTTCTTTAAAGTTGTATGTAAAACGACCTAAGTAAGAGATAATTCCTTTTTCAGAAGCACTACCACCAGAATCTTTAGTACTATAAGTACCTGTAACTAAATTCTCATCGTAGAAATCACTTAAAATATCAGTTCCACTACCCCAGAAATTTTTAGATTTTGATTTTTGGTATTCAGCAACACCTGTTACACCAAAATTATGATCTTCAGCAAAAGTATGCTTATAGTTCAAAATATTTTGCCAGTTCCATCTCAAAAGATTTGTATTATCCTGGTATAAATATCCGTTTGTTCCACGACCATCACCGTGAATTGGATTCCAATACTGGTAACCATCTGTAATAGCATTATCACCACTTACTTGCAATTTATAACTTAAATCAGAAGTAATTTTTGCATTTGCAAATGCACTTAACAAGATTCTGGTTGTTGTTGATTTGTATTTATTATGATCAAGAACATAAAGAATATTTGTAATATTATCTCCTGCAGGATCTGTATTGTCCCATTGCCCAACAGTCGCATTATTTGCTGAAAGGTTGTAACCAGTTGGATCAAGAGCATCATAAATTGGTGTATTCGGTAATTGTCTGATTGCATTAAAAACATTCCCTGATAAACCACTTGGACTAACGTTCAATCCGTTGTATTCCGTTCTGTTTACACTTAAATTTGTACCGATACTTAACCATTTGTTAATTTCCTGGTCAATATTAGTTCTAACAGAATATTTTTTCATATCGTTAGCTAAATTGATACCATCTAAATCAGAATAACCTAAAGACAAATAGTATTTCGTTTTTTCTGAACCACCACTAAAATTAAGATTGTGCGTAATTTGTGGAGCATTTCTGAAAATTGCAGCTTGCCAGTCAGTATTGTATGCATTTCCAACAGCCCAAGGAGTTTGACCTCTATTGGTTCTTTTTTCATTAGAAATTGTCAAGAAATCAGGCGTTTGCAATAAATCATATGTTTTAGCAGCACTAGCCACACCAAAAACACTAGAATACGTTACTTTTAAAGAACCTTTTTTTCCACTTTTAGTAGTAATCAAGATAACTCCATTAGCCGCTCTGGAACCATAAATAGCTGTTGCAGCTCCATCTTTTAATACGTCAAAAGATTCGATATCTTCCGGGTTAATATCTGCTAAACCATTTGTAGAAGAAACTCCTCCAATATCACCAGAGTAGATAGGCACACCATCTACAACGATTAAAGGTTCTGTACTTCCAGAAATAGATCCAACACCTCTAATTCTAATTTTTGGAGCAACACCAAGAATACCTGTATTAGTTAATACCTGAACCCCAGTTGCTCTACCAGCTAAAACACCCTCGAAACTTGGAGTTACCAGGTTAGCAATGTCTTTTCCTGCGATTTTAGAAATAGAACCGGTTACTTCTTTTCTTTTTTGTACACCGTAACCTACAACCACAACCTCATTCATTAATTGAGCCTCAGACTCCAATTCGACATTTACTGTGTTTGATGTACCAACAGTAACTTGTTTGTTATTCATACCAACGTATGAAAATACTAACACATCTCCTGTTTTTGCTTTTACAGAATAACTTCCGTCAAAATCTGTTTGAGTATTTGCCTTTGATCCTTTCACAGCAACATTTACTCCTGGAATGACGCCTGTTTTATCAGAGACCTTTCCAGTGACAGTTCTCTCCTGAGCGAAAGAAAACTGCATAGACAACGCTACTAATAGCGTACAAATCCATTGTAATTTTAATTTCATTTTAATTTATTTTGAATTAGTATGTGGCAAACATCTTAATTATTTCTTAAAACACCAAAACTTTTTAACTTAATTTTAGTCTAAATCATTAATAATCTATTAACATCAGTCATAAAAAGGATAGAATTCATTATTTTTAATAGCTGTATTCTTTAAATTTTGCAAAAAATTCAAATTTACGTAAATTAAACACTTAACAAAATTTTAACACCGACAGTCCCTAAACCATGAACCTCATAAAAAACAATGTTAACTTTTATGAACATCATGAAATTTATATCTTTTTTTAACTTTTTGATAAATCCAAGCATATATTTCGAAAAACAGCATAAATTCTATTAAAAATTTTTACAATATTTGTCCCGTAAATACAAAAAACCAGAAAATGCTTCAAAAAAATTTCTCGGGATACCTATTAGAAACCGGAACTGATGAAGCTGGCAGGGGATGTTTGGCTGGTCCTGTTACTGCAGCAGCTGTCATTTTACCCGATAATTTTGAAAATATCCTTTTAAATGACAGTAAACAGTTGTCTGAAAAAACAAGAATGTTATTAAAACCAATAATTGAAGAACATGCATTATGTTTTTCTGTTACTCATTTACTTCCTGATGAAATTGATGAAATAAACATTCTAAATGCATCGATGAAAGGAATGCAGGAATGTATATTAAAATTAAATCAGGTTCCTGAATTTATTATTGTAGATGGTAATCGTTCACTGAATGCAAAATTAGGCCTCAAGAACACTTTTGGGAAACAGTTTTCTAATGACGAAATAACATTCTTAAAGTCTATCCCCAATCAAAGCATTATAAAAGGTGATTCTAAATTTTTAAGTATTGCTGCGGCTTCTGTTTTAGCAAAAACGTATCGCGATGAATATATGGATCAAATTCACGAAGAATTCCCGATGTACAACTGGAAACAGAATAAAGGATATCCTACTAAAGAGCATCGTGATGCCATTAGAAAATATGGCACTACTAAATATCACCGCATGAGTTTCAGACTATTGCCTGACCAACTGGAATTGAATTTTGAAGAATAACAAAGAAGGCTTATCTATTTGATAAGCCTTCTTATTTGATATCTATAATAACCAAGAGTACCGTCATCTTTATTATTTTCTGCTTTTCAGGAATTCCGCAAATTGCTTTGTGTCAAAATAAAAAGGTCTTATTGCAGTAATTTTTCCGTTTTTCAAATCAAAATGTTCTGAAACCGGCACTGAAAGGGTTTTACCAGATTTCTTTGCTTTGCATTTTATGGTAAAATAAATTATTACTTCATTTTTTGTAGCATCGCTAAAATAAACAGGCTCTTTTTCTATTTCCAAATCAAAAAATTCAGCTGACTTTGCATACATTTTAGTCCATTCATTAAATCCTCTATAAGTTCCTCCATAAGGCAAACCTTCTGCCTGACTGTAAATTGCCCCTTCTTCGATTAAATGTGCCATCGTGGTAAGATCTCGGGTCTTAAAAACGCTTTCATAATATTGTGCGACAATTTTAAAATTATCACTTTCAAGATGCTCTAAAATTTCAGCTTCCGATAAAGTTACTTCCGGGTTCCAAAACCCGATAATCTTGCTTATCTGCCCTTTTCCATTTAACCGCGCAAAATCCCGACCTCCCATTATCAATTTATTTTTTGAATCCAGAATTTTCCAGTCCCAACTTACATAGTTGTCTTTTACCACTTTTGAACCCGATGTTAATAGAGCATCCGGAAATTTTTTATAAAATTCATTTATAACATTATTCAATGCCACTATACCTTTTACAGAGGCCGAAGGATCTTCAAAAGTACTGTCATCGAGCCAGATTGTTTTTAGTATTTTTAATCTTGCATCACTGTTGTGCTCTGACCATGCTTTTTCATAAATCGCAATTGGAGTTAATTTATCCTTCTTTTGAGCAAAAAGACTGTTAAGCATAAAAAGGAAGCAAATAAAGTAGATTTTTCTCATAAGTTCTTAAATTAAATTTAGTTAAAGCTTTTATTAAAAGTATACAACCAAATTTAGAATAAAAAACTTATAAAACTACAACATCTCTGCAATTTGACACCTGATATTTTAATTAATCATTTTGTATTTTAGTAATCTTATTTCAAATGAATTCAAACAACAGAGACCTCATCGGTTGATTTAAAAACAGTTTGAATTTGACTCTTCCACTCTGAAACATTTTCTTCAGAAGCCTTATCGGCCTTGTCAAAATAAAAATGTTTTTTGATTTCTAGTCCGCAATAATTAAAAATTCCGAAATCTGAAGTTAATCCCAAAGCTTTGTCCATTCCCACTGCTTTATATTCTGCGTTTGATTTTCCGTGTGAATTAATGATTATAGTATGTTTTCCGGTCAACAAACCTTTTTGAATACCCTTATCGTATCGATACGCAAATCCGTAGCTAAAAACACGATCAATATAGCCTTTCATTATCGCGGGCATCCCCGTCCACCAAATTGGATAAATAAAAATAATCTGATCAGCCCAGGTAATAAAATCTTGTTCTGTTTTAACATCAGCTGCAACTTGCCCCATTCGTTGTCCGTGCATATCTTCCAGAGACAAAACCGGATTAAAATTGATTTCGTTTAGATCACGAACGATAATATCCTGTCCGGATTCCTGAAGACTTTCAACTACAGTTTGTCTCAAGAAATGATTTAAACTAGCTGAATTTGGGTGTGCGTAAATAATTAAATTTTTCATGTTTTCTATTTTTAAGATTGAACATGACAAATGTAGCCCCCAAGTTTCAGCAGCAATTGTAAGAAAACGAAAACCAATTTTTAATAGGCTTTTGAGCTGCAAATATCGTTTTGAAATTGGAGGAATTTTGTTGGAGAAATATTCATATAATATTTAAAGTCGTGTATGAGCTGGCTCTGATCATAATAACCACATTGATCCACTATAAAAATCCAATCTATTTTAGCTGAAGTAACTGCACTTTTTTGAATCAAGCCAACTGCTTTAAAAAAACGCTCGTAGCGACTGATTTCTTTAATGGTGTAACCAAAAAACTTCTTTTGATTGAGTTGAACATTTCTCTCTGTCTGATTTATTTTTGAAGCTATTGCCTTAATAGGATTCAAAGCTTCTTCTTTAAACTCTGCCAACAGTGTCGATATAGCATTTTGTTCACGTAAATAAGGCTTACAGAATTCTAAGATATAAGCAACACGTTCTTTGGTATCGGACAACTTTTTAAGTTCTTCCCATAAAACAGAAAAACAATTATCAGGAATTAAAGCATCCGGATGAATGGGTAAAGAATGCGTTAAAAGTACATTACCAAAGAATCTGTAAAAAGCATCTTCTTTAAAATTAGCTACTAAAATTTCAGATTTGGGTTCTAGTGTATACTCAAACGCTTGTTTTATAGGTCCTAAAACCATGCATTTTTCTACTTTGAGAAGATTGTTCTGATATGACCTGAATGAGGAATTTGCCCCAAAATTAAATACTAAAATGGTTTGAAAACCAGGCAATAATGTTTTGGTAACAGGGTATCCCGATTTGTTTTCGGCAAAATAAAAATGAGAAAAAACAGTATTAAATGCTGAAGGAACTTCAATTCTGTAATTGTTATTTTCTTCAGCATTTCTCATACTATGTATATTACTTTTGAAGCTGTTAAATAAATTCGGCTTCGAATAACTGTGTCAAATGTTTGACTATTTTTGCTTTAACTTCAGTTTCATCTACTCTTTCTACACCAAGTTCTACTTGCAATGAGGTAACTCCTTTTCCGCGAATGCCACAAGGAATAATATTATCGAAATAACCTAAATCTACATTTACATTCAGAGCAAACCCGTGCATGGTTACCCAACGTGAGGCACGTACACCAAGCGCACATATTTTACGTGCAAACGGCGTTCCTACATCGAGCCACACTCCTGTTTCGCCTTCACTTCGTCCGCATTTTAAACCGTATTCTTCTAAAGTAAGAATAATAGATTCTTCCAGAAAACGCAAATATTTATGAATATCGGTAAAGAAATTTTCTAAATCCAAAATAGGATAACCTACGATTTGTCCCGGGCCGTGATAAGTAATATCACCACCCCGATTGATTTTATAAAAGGTTGCCCCTTTGGCTTCGAGTTGTTTTTCATTTAACAACAAGTTTTCCAGATCACCACTTTTACCTAAAGTATAAACATGTGGGTGTTCTACAAACAGCAAATAATTTGGTGTCTCTAAATCAAGTTCTTCTCTTCTGTTTTTGATTTTTAAGTCGACTATAGCTTTAAAAAGTTCTTCCTGATATTCCCAGGTCGATTTATAATCTCTACTTCCTAAATCCTGAAGTTGAATTTTTTTGTTCATTTTAATTATTTTTCAAACTCTACATCGAAGTTGAGTTTGTCAGGATTCTCCATATAATCCGTAAAAGGGTATTGAATTGTAATTGATTTTCTGTCCTCACTAAACAAAGCATTTGGGTTTGAAACTTTTTTGATTCGTTTAGGAAAATGATATTTTATAATATAATTGGAAGAAGCAAAAATCATTTTAGACATATCTGCTGTAGAATCTTTCGCTTTTGCCGCTAATTTTTGTTTATCGATTACTGCTTTACGCGTAAATTTCTTTCCGTCGTAGGTATAACTTAATTTACTGTTGTTATCTCCTAACCCTTTTGCAAAAGGTGTTGAGCTATTTGCTCCTCCTTCTAATTTTTGAAGTGCACTCAGGGATTGCAATGCATCTTGTAATTCATTTACATTTTTAAAATCAGTAGAAATTGACATTAAAAACTCCTTTTTCTCTCCATTCATTTTGGTACTCACTACAAAGTTCTCAAGCTTTTTAAGTTCTTTTTGAGCTTCAGGAGATAATTTTGCAATACTGTCTTTTTTTTGTTCAAATAATTGTTTGAAGGTAAAGGTAGAATCGATATTCTTTTTAGCATCAGCTCCCATTTGATCTCCTGCCATTGCCATCAAAGACGAACCATCCATATCAATAGAAAACTTTCCGGTTCCGTTATCGTTTACATAAATATTTTCGGTTAAGGTGCAACTCGTTAGTGTTGCTAACAAAAAAGAAAAACTAAGTAGTTTGTATAATTTCATAAGACTAATTTTTCATCAAATATACGAAGACTATTTTTAATTGTTTAATCATATTATTGTTTGTATTTATGATTGCTGTTCTCTTTTTTGTCATCCTGCAAAACGAAGGATCATACCCGAAATGCTGTAAAGAATGCTAATAATTATTTTCGTCCAACTAGTGCGATCCTTCGTTCCTCAGGATAACAATATTGTGGAAAGACTTATATAGACCCCAACCAAAAATACCTTTTAAAAACTAAAACTTCTACTCTAGCCCCGATAGCAGTGGTATCCTTTTTTGCTTTTTCTGCAAAAAAGATACAAGCGGATAGCGGGACAAAAGGTCTTTGAAATGCAATAAATTACTGCTACAAAAAATCTAAAAACTGCATTCTAAAATCTACATTCTTTTCTTTATCTTTGCACACTTAAAAAAGAGCACAAAATGGCATTATCAGAACAAGAAATCATCCGAAGAGAAAAACTTCAAAACTTACGCAACTTAGGAATCAATCCTTATCCGGCTAATCTTTTTCCTGTAAATCATACTTCGAAGCAAATTAAGGAGTCGTTTGAAGAAGGTAAGAAGGTAATCGTTGCGGGACGTTTGATGAGTGTTAAAGATCACGGAAAAGCTTCTTTTGCTGAATTGCAGGATAGCGAAGGACGTATACAATTGTACGTGAATCGCGATGTTTTGTGTGAAGGTGATGATAAAACTTTATACAATACTGTATTTAAAAAACTAACTGATTTAGGCGACTTTATTGGTATTGAAGGAGAATTATTTATCACACAAGTTGGAGCACAATGTATTCGTGTAGAAAAATTTACTTTTTTAAGCAAAACGCTTCGCCCGCTGCCTTTACCAAAGGTTGATCAAGATGGAAACGTGCATGATGCTTTTAATGATCCTGAATTACGCTACAGAATGCGTTATGTAGATTTAACAGTGAATCCGCAAGTAAAGGAAAACTTTATCAAACGTACGAAGTTGTATACTGCAATGCGCGGTTATTTTAACGATGCAGGATATCTTGAAGTGGAGACTCCGGTTTTACAATCGATTCCTGGTGGAGCTGCGGCACGTCCGTTTATTACACACCATAATTCGCTTGATATTCCGCTTTACATGCGTATTGCAAACGAATTGTATTTAAAAAGATTAATTGTTGGTGGATTTGAAGGTGTTTATGAATTCTCGAAAAACTTTAGAAATGAAGGTATGGACAGAACGCATAATCCTGAATTTACCGCAATGGAAATATATGTAGCCTACAAAGACTACAACTGGATGATGGAATTTGCTGAAGGCTTATTAGAGCATTGTGCAATTGCTGTAAACGGAACCAGTGAAGTTACTTTTGGTGAACACCAAATTAACTTTAAAGCACCGTATGCCCGTGTTACCATGACAGATTCTATCAAACATTTTACAGGTTTTGATATTTCAGGTAAAACGGAAGAGGAATTGTTTGACGCTGCCAGAGGTATGGGAATTGACGTTGATAATACAATGGGTAAAGGGAAACTGATTGATGAGATTTTTGGAGCGAAATGTGAAGGAAATTATATTCAGCCTACTTTCATCACGGATTATCCTAAAGAAATGTCGCCTTTATGTAAAGAACACCGCGATAATCCGGAACTTACTGAACGTTTTGAATTAATGGTTTGTGGTAAAGAAATTGCAAATGCATACTCTGAATTGAACGACCCTATCGATCAGCGTGAGCGTTTTGAAGACCAAATGCGTTTGGCTGAAAAAGGTGATGATGAAGCTAACGGCGTTATCGATGAAGATTTCTTAAGAGCATTAGAATACGGTATGCCTCCAACATCAGGAATGGGAATTGGAATGGATCGTTTGATTATGTACTTAACAAATAACGCATCGATTCAGGAAGTTTTATTGTTCCCGCAAATGCGTCCGGAGAAAAAACAAGCGTCAATAGAACTTTCTGACGAAGAGAAATTTATCGTAGATCTATTAAAAGGAAATGAAAATAAAATGGATCTTCAGCAATTAAAAATTACTGCAAATTTAAGCGGTAAAAAATGGGATGCGTCTATGAAAAATTTATCTAAACACGGCTTGACTAAAGTGGCTGTTGAAGGTGAGTTTAAGTTTGTAGAATTGGTGGAATAATTTCCTTTAAAAACATATTAAATTAAAAAGGAGCTTTTATTGAAGCTCCTTTTTCTTATATAAAAATTTTCCTTAATTTTGAAAACATGGAAAGAGCAAAACTTATTGTTAAAAATTTCGGGCCTTTAAAAGATATTGAAATCGAAGTTAGAGAAATGGTTACTTTTATTGGTGCGCAAGCTTCTGGAAAAAGTACTTTGGCTAAATTAATTTCGATATTTGAAGATGATGATTTTAGAAGAAATTCAGAAACCACATTTGAATCAGAATTACGTAAGTATAATATTTATTCATACTTAAATCAAAACACATTCATTCAGTACAAAAACAGCGAATTTGTTTACCCATTTACGTTAAGATTTTCATCTGGAAAATTTGAGAAACAAACTATTCCTAATATAATAGAACTATTTAGAGGAATTAAAAAAGAAGATATTCCTAAAATCAAATTTAAAACAATTAAAAATTTTAAATTTTTAACAAAAGGAAGTATAGATCATTCTAAATTAAATGACATAAATTTTAAGATAAAAATTCTTAATCTTTTCCCTGAAAATGAACAAAAAACTAAATTTAAAAATTATTATTTTAATCAAAAAAACAAGGATTTTTTTACAGAAGATTTAGTAGATGAAATTTTAGAAATTTTAGATAAAGAAAAAAATTTTGAGAATTATTTAGAACTTTATGAAACATTAGTAAATATATTCTCAAATATATTTTTATACGATTCTATATATATTCCAACAGAAAGAAATATTCTACATATTATTTCTACAAATACATTAGGTTTGATAAACAATAATATTCAAATTCCCAAATATTTATTAAATAGTGGTCAAGAATATGAAAAAGCTATTAATACTGTAAATGAGCTATCATTGAGCATAATTGATAAAAAAATCAAATATAAAAGAGAGGGCCAAAATTCATTTATTTATCACAATGAAACTGAAAAAGTTAATCTATTAGAATCTGCATCAGGCCTACAATCAATAATTCCAATTCTTCTTTTAGTTGAGTATTCAAAATCATTGAAAGAAAAGTACAATTTCAATTTTGTTGTTGAAGAACCAGAATTGAATTTATATCCAAAAGCACAACATGAATTAATTAAATATTTAGTTAAAAATTGCTTATTTGACAGGAAGAATTTAATTCTTACTACTCATAGTCCTTTTGTTTTGGCATCTGTAAATAATTTATTATTAGCATATAATAAGGGACAAAAATATCCAAAAGAAGCAAATAAAATTATAAAAAAAGAATCTTGGATAGACCCAAAAAACTTTATTGCTTATGAATTAAAAAATGGAAAAGCAAAATTAATAATGAATGATAAATTAGGTCAAATTGCAGATAATATGATTGACTCGGTTTCTGACACTTTTGTTGACGAATTTGATAAATTATTAGATTTATGAGTTGCGAAGAGTTATTAGCGAATTTTCCTGATCTAAAAAAAGATGTTTGCTACAAAATATTAGAAAATCATATTTATTATCTTGAAGAAATTAAAGATTCAACAGTTCAATTAAAAACTGAAGAGGAATACTGGAATCTCTGTTTAGATAACGAAAAATTAAAGAAGATTTTGTTTCTAGAAAACGAATATTCAATAATGAAAAATGAAGACACAAAAAAGTGTGATTGGGTAATATATGAGAACAAAAACATCCATTTTATTGAATCAAAAGATGTCAAACCTAGAAATAGAAATAAAGAAAGAAAAGATGCAACTAAACAGTTAATCACAACAATCGAATTTTATAAGTGTAAGATAGAACTAGATTCAATTAACATTTTCTCTCAAATCTGTTTTCAATCCAAATCAAAAATAGTTAAAGCTGGAGATCAGGCTAGAAAGGTTTTATTTAAGCAATATAATTCAGAATTCTCTGAAGGTAATTTAATTAAATTCGAGTGATAATAAAAACCCGACAAATTTTCAAAAATTTGTCGGGTTTTTTATTTTATCCTAAAACGAATACTTCTCTAATTTCTTCCCTTGAATATCCAAAACCTTCGTGTTTTCTTTAGGAATATCGCCTTTCCAAACTTCCTGAACGGATGGATTGGAAGGATATTTACCGTTTTTCATTTTTAAAACATGAAATTTTCCTCCAGTCTCAAATATAAGATCATAAAATTTTTCAGTCGGTGATGTTGTAACTAAAATTGGAAAATCGGTTACAGTAAACTTGTTGATTACACTTCCGTCATTGTTTAGAATATATCCTGTGCAGCCTCCGCTTCCGCAGAAATAAGGGTTAGCGAAACCAACGAAATATTCGTTTTTCTGATCATTGTTCAAATCGAAAGCATCGTAATAAAAGAACCGGTCGTCTTTTGTCATTGCCTGCAGCTCTGCCTTTAACAGAACATTCAATTGTTTGCGAATCAGCTCGACTGCTTTATCATCTTTTACAGGAGCATCGCTAACATCGGCAGTTCCTGCAACTGTTTTTGACAAAGTATCTTCGGCAATTGTTTTGATTATACTTTTGTCGTCCGTTTTATCTTTATTTTGGCATGAAATCATTCCCAGAATCATAACTACCACTAAAATTTTATTTTTCATACTTATTATTTTTTATATGTTTAAACACAGCGAATATTCGATGAGAAAAACCTAACAGGTTTTAAAAACCTGTTAGGTTTGCCAATCTAATTCATTTTAAACCAGCAAAGCTGCTTTGTTTTCTATAGCATTAGTGGTCAGCAAAGATTTTATATTATTGAAGGTTACTAAAGCAATCTGTGTTAAAGCTTCATTGGTAAAAAAGGCCTGATGCGCGGTTACCAAAACATTCGGAAAGCTCATTAAACGCTGAATCGCATCGTCCTGGATAATATCAGCTGAAAGATCTCTGAAGAATAATTTTTCTTCCTGTTCGTAAACATCAATTCCGAGATATCCTATTTTACCTTCTTTCAAGCCTTCGATTACACAAGCTGTTTCTATTAATCCGCCACGGCTTGTATTGATAATCATAACGCTGTCTTTCATCAAAGCAATTGACTTGCTATTAATGATATGTTTGGTTTGTTCGTTTAAAGGGCAATGCAATGAAATAATGTCACTCGATTTAAAAATCTCTTCAAGGGATACGAATTTTACTCCGTCTTTTTCCATTTCCGGATTTGCGACAATATCATAGGCCAAAACTTTGCATCCAAAACCTAAAGCAATTTTTGCAAAAGCTTTCCCGATATTTCCTGTTCCAATAATTCCGATTGTTTTTCCGAATAAATCAAAACCTAATAATCCGTTTAACGAAAAGTTTTGTTCACGAACTCTATTGTATGCCTTGTGTGTTTTTCTGTTTAAGGTCAAAATCATCGCAATTGCATGTTCTGCAACCGCCTGAGGAGAATATGCCGGTACCCGACATACTTTTATATTATGCTTTTTTGCTGCTTCCAGATCGACGTTATTAAAGCCGGCACAGCGTAAAGCAATAATTTTCACATTCTTTTCTGCCAATTGTTTGATCACCGCTTCATTCACAATATCATTTACAAAAACACAAACTATAGAGGCATTTTCGATTAGAATTACAGTTTGAGGATTCAGTTGGGTTTCAAAAAAATCCAATTCAAAACCAAAATCTTCATTGTATTTATTAAAGAAAGACTTGTCGTAAGGCTGCGTCGAAAAAAAGGCAATTTTATTAGTGTTTGATGTGGTATTTAAACTCATGATTGTTTATTTTGGGTTTTAACTTCTGCTTTTACTAAAGTACGCAATTAATTCTGAAGTAAATTTCTGACCATGAGAAAATCAACTTATTTTAGATATTCTTTACCATACGCTATAACAGACCCATCTTTTGGACGCAGTCCGGAAACATCAAAACCTAAACTCATTAGTATCTCTAAACCATCAATAGGTTCTACTTTGTTTTGACCATTCCAGCCAATCTTCAAACCATACAAAATGCATTCTCTAATATATTTAGGTCTGTTTAAATTGACAAATTCTTCTTTTTTAGCACCTATTTTAGTTAGGTTTACACCAGTATTTAAGGGATTCCCAGCATACAAATCTTCCCATGTAATACAATTAATTTTTAATGGGGTTTGTTTAAAATCTTTTAAGAATATTATTATTTCAAATGTCGTTATTTCTGTATTAAGTCCAAATCCAGTAGTGCTTTTGTATAGATAAACATTATCTTCAACTGTAATTTTTCTTAATGCCATGACTATTCTTTAAACTTCAAATGATCTGTACTAAAAAGCAAACCAATGCCGCTGTAAGGATCTCTCTTCAAGTCATAAAAATCATTTACACCTGCCAAATCTTTATATAAATCTGAGATTATCGAAGTTGGCTGAAATCCGTCTATAGTATGGTTTATAATAGTATCTGCCAAACACGTTAATTCTTTTGTGCTATTTGTAACTCCTACATTATTTCCGGTTTCCCAATCCCAAATAATCCAGTCCCAATGGTGTTTTTTATGAACACAATCCATCCATAAATAAGAGAGGTTCTTAATTTTTATTTTTCCTAATTCTTTCGTTTTCCAATATTCAACGCTTTCAATTATAGCGTTAATGGCATCATCTGTTTCATCATAAACAAAATCAGGATTTGAAATTTGAATCATTTTTATAGCATCTGCTATCTTCGTACTAATTGTTTTTAGCTCTTTTTCGGTGGGATTTCTTAAAAAAGCAAACTCAATATCCAATCGTTCAAAAAGACTTCCCTCTGACGGCGTAAGCATTTCTTCGGAAATACATTTTGTATTGGAATTCTGCCCTAAAAACTCTTCCTTTGGATCAAAAGAATAATTTTTATCTACATAAAAACCAGAAACATATCTTTCTTCAATTTCTTTTATTATTTCATAAGTCTCATAATTGATATCTTCTTTGATTTCCTCTTCGTTTTTGAATTTACAGAAATAATCCGGCTGCAACATCCAATACAGGCAAAGCGCTGTTCCTTTATCCAGATATTTTTGTTTGATAATCCATTTAAAAGGTTCGAGTCCGTCATCATAATTCCAATGCTGTACAAACTGATGTAATTCCGCAGCAGTTAATTTCTGATAAGACATCTCATTATTTATGGCTTTAAGAACGTGGTTTTTATTTTTCTTATTAAATAAATCTTGCATATTTTTTTCTGTAATTCTATTTTAAAACTGTCAAAACACCACAAATTTAAAAAAATATTCTTACAAAAATGATGATCTGGCATAATTAGAACAATCAAAATGCTATTATAAATCAACAGACAATATCCCAAAACATTTTTTTGTTTTGTTAAATAAACTATAATTCTGATTATCAGATTAAACCTATTGAATTGGGTAAAGTCTAATTAGCATAACAATTAAAAAACGTACCTCATGAAAAAATTATTTATCGCAGCTTTGTTATTCGTTGGAGTAGCAAGTTTTGCACAAGAAGCAGATCAGAAACCTTCACGCGAACCAAGAGAAAGACTAACTCCCGAGCAGCGTAATGACAAACAATTAAAGAAACTGACTTCTGATTTAAATTTAGATGCAAATCAACAAACACAAGTAAAGCAGCTCTTAGCTGACAGAAGTGCCAAAGCAGAACAATTTAGAGAAGCACGTCAAGTAAAAAAAGACGGAAATGTAAAACCTACTGCTGAAGAAAGAGAAGCTTTTAAAAAACAAATGACAGATGAAAAAAATGCTAATGAGGCAAAAATGAAAGCGATCCTAAATGCAGATCAATACAAAAAATGGACTTCTATTCAGGAAGAAAATAAAGACAAAGCAAGAGAAAAAATGAAAGAATATCGTAAAGAAAAAAATGAATAATAACATTGAAAGAGGTCTTAAGGTCTCTTTTTTATTTTTTAATAATATTATGTTTTCATTAATACTATCTGTTAATTAAAAGGTAAATCTGACAAGTTCGTTAAACTTAGCAAAGTTATTGAAGTCTAACTCATATAAACCTTAAAGAAAACGAATTATGAAAAAATTATTTATAGCAGCTTTATTATTCGTAGGAATAGTAAGTTTTGCTCAGGACATCAATCAGAAACCTGCACGTGATCAAAGAGAAAAATTAACTCCGGAACAACGTAATGAAAAACATTTACAAAAGTTAACTTCTGAATTGAGTTTAGATAAGAAACAACAAGATCAGGTAAAACAATTACTGGCAGAAAGAAGTGCTAAAGCCGAAAAGTTTAAAGATTCAAGAAAAGACAGTAAAACAAATCCTACTGCTGCAGAAAAAGAAGCTTTTAAAAAACAGATAGAAACTGAAAAAGCAGCAAACGATGCTAAAATGAAAGCGATCCTAAACGCAGATCAGTACACAAAATGGACTGCCCTTAAAAAAGATCATGAAGGTAAAGGTCATCATAAAGGACACGGAGATCATAAAACTCCACAAGAACGCGATCAGGCTCATTTGCAAAAATTAACAACTGACCTAAATTTAAGTGCTGATCAGCAAAAACAAGTTGGCGAACTTTTATCTGACAGAAGTACTAAAATGGAAATGCTTAAAAAAAGCAGAAAAGATACTGGTGTAGCACCAACTGATGCTGAGAAAAAAGCCATGAAAAAACAAATGGAAGAAGATCACAAAGCAACAGATGCTAAAATGAAATCTATTTTGAATGCGGATCAATATAAAAAATGGACAGCAATTCAAAAAGAACATAAAGACAAAATGAAAGATCACCGAAAAGATAAAATGTAATTGAGATCAAAAAAAAGAGGCTTTAAGCCTCTTTTTATATATTAAAATGTTTTTGAAACTTTGTCAATCGCATTAATAGTGAAATCTAAATCTTCATAGGTCAATGCATCTGTTATAAACCAGGTCTCATACGCTGATGGTGCAATGTAAACGCCTTCGTTTAATAAGCCATGAAAGAATTTCTTAAACGTTTCATTATCTCCTTTTGCAGCCGTTTGAAAATCAACAACCGGATTAGCATCAAAATGAACCGAAATCATAGAACCTACTCTATTGATAGTAAAAACAACCTTATTTGCTTTTAAAACCCTGTCAATTCCAGTTTCTAAATAAGCTGTTTTTTCTTCTAAACGGGTAAATATTTCCCGATCATTGTCTAATGCTTGTAACATCGCTAATCCTGCAGCCATCGCTAACGGATTTCCGGATAAGGTTCCTGCCTGATAAACAGGTCCAAGCGGCGCTAAATAATTCATGATTTCTTCGCGTGCAGCAAAAGCACCAACAGGTAAACCTCCACCAATTACTTTTCCGAAAGTGACAATATCAGCGTTGATATTATACAATTCCTGAACTCCTCCGCGAGCCAGACGGAAACCCGTCATTACCTCATCAAAGATTAATAAAATTCCGTTTTCGGTACACAATGCTCTTAAACCTTCTAAGAAACCTTTTTGAGGCGGGATACAACCCATATTTCCTGCAACTGCTTCGATAATAATCGCCGCAATCTCCCCTTTATTGGCTTCGATCAGGGTTTTTACATTCTCTAAATCATTGTATTTCGCCAACAAAGTGTCTTTTGCTGTTCCTTCTGTAACTCCGGGACTGTTTGGAGAACCAAAAGTTACGGCTCCACTTCCTGCCTGAATCAAAAACGAATCTGAATGTCCGTGATAGCAACCTGCAAATTTTATTATTTTATCTCTTTTTGTAAATCCGCGAGCCAGACGAATCGCACTCATACACGCTTCTGTACCAGAATTTACAAATCGTATTTTATCAATATTCGGAACCATAGAAACCGCTAAAGCTGCGATTTGAGTTTCCAGTTCTGTTGGCATTCCAAATGAAGTTCCCAGTTTTGCTTTTTCAATTACGGCATCAACAACCGGCTGATACGCATGACCTAAAATCATTGGCCCCCAGGAGTTGATATAATCTATTAATTTATTTCCGTCCTCATCATACAAATAAGCACCTTTGGCACTTTTTACAAAAATAGGTGTTCCACCAACCGCTTTAAAGGCTCTAACTGGTGAATTTACTCCTCCCGGAATTACTTTTTCTGCTTCAGCAAAAAGCTGACTACTTCTTTTATAGATCATTTTATTTTTAGATTGTTAGATGTTAGATTGTTAGACTTCTTAAATTTCAAGAAAACTAATCTAATACCTATTTATAATTTTATTTTAGCTTCAAACTACAAAACGTAAGAATGGAATAGTAATTTACAATTATTTCACCTTCAGCCTCTGCCCAATCGAAATGGCATTGTCTGACAGATTGTTTTTTCGTTTTAAATCATCAACCAATACGTTGAATTTTTTTGAAATCGAATACAATGTATCTCCTTGCTGTACTTCGTATAAATTAGGATCGTTCGAATTAGAATTTGATAAACTTTTAGCCGGAGTTGAAGAATTTTTAACTGTAGTCGGTTTCTCAAAAGGCTTATAAGTTCTTCCGGTAACCTGGCAATCGTATTGATGCAGATTGTATCTTTCGATATAACTTATTAATTTGTCCGGATAATTTGGGTCTGTCGCATAACCTGCTGCCCTTAATCCTTTTGCCCAGGCTTTATAATCGTCTTTCTCGTAAGTAAACAAAGTGGCGTATCTGTTTTTTCCAACCAGAAACAAAGCGTGATCTCTATAAGATTCAGCAGCTTCAGGATATTTCCTAAAACATTCCTGGGCCGAATCATCATCATGGCGAACACTTTCACCTAACCAGTCTTTGTGACATTTAATTCCGAAATGATTGTTTGCTTCTACTGCCAAATCACCTTTTCCCGCACCGGATTCCAGAATTCCCTGTGCCAGAATAATACTTGCAGGAATACCATATTTCTGCATATTTCCCATTGCAATATCTTTGAATTGCAAAATATAATTATTGATTAAATCGCTGGTGACAACTGTTTTTGAAGTCGATTGAATTACCTCAGTTGTGTTATTTGTAGAAGGATAATTTTTACCAATTGGTTTAACGGGAGTCGTTTTTTTAGTCGTCGCCACTCGTGGTTTCTGAACCGCTGCTGCCTTCCTGGTCGTTGCAATAGTTGGTTTGCTGGATGAACAACTTGCCAAAACTATTATAGTAAAGAGCAATACAATTTTTTTAATCATTGTTTTTAAGTATTGGTAATTTTTTCTGCTTCAACTTTATATTCATTCCTTCAATTCCCTGTAATCCGCCGGTATGAATGAGTATTATTTTTGAATGCGCAGGAAAATAATTTTTGCTGATTAAATCTATAACGCCAAAAACCATCTTCCCCGTATAAATTGGATCTAAGGGCACTTTTGTTTCTTTAAAAAAAGTATTAATGAATTCGATTAATTCTAAATTTATCTTGCCATAACCTCCAAAATGATAGTCAGAAATTAAATTCCAGTTATCTTGTTTTGCAAAAATACGAATTTCATCGGTTAAAAAGTCACCTTTTAACGCCGGAAACCCTAAAATTTTCTGATTTGGCAATGCACTATTTATCAATCCTGCAATTGTACCGCCCGTTCCAACAGCGCAACAAACATAATTAAAAGCTGCATCTTCATCAGTTAAAATCTCTTCACAGCCTTTTACAGCCAATTCGTTTGTTCCGCCCTCGGGAACTAAATAAAAATCGCCATACTTCTCTTTCCGTTTTTCTAAAAATGATCCTTCATTTTTTAAACGATATTCTTCTCGTGAAACGAATTCAAATTGCATTCCATTTTCCTGAGCGAATTTTAAAGTTGGATTTTCTTCAATCTTACCCAAAAGTTCATCTCCGCGAATAATGCCAATCGTTTTAAACCCTTGTTCTTTTCCTGCATACGCGACCGCAGCAATATGATTCGAGAATGCTCCGCCAAAAGTTAATAGGGTATCTTTTTTTTCGGTTTTCGCCTGAAGCAGGTTGTATTTTAATTTTCTGAATTTATTTCCGGATACAAACGGATGAATCAAATCTTCCCGTTTTATGGTTAAAGAAATATCGTTTGGGAAATGAATAGGAATGGGTTGATTCAAAATTGTTTTATTTTAAAGTAATATAATGTAGAAATTGAAAAACCGATCTGTTTTTCAAATAATTAAAATCAGTTTCTTTCGCATAGGCTTCTCTTTCAAAACTGATGTTTCGATAGGCTAAAGCTGCATTTTTATATTGAATAAGCCGAATTAGATATTCCAGCACATACATAATAAAAAACGGAATAATTAAAAGTTCCAATTGCTGTCTTAAATGGATTTTTTCATGATTGACGAAAATTTTATCCCCTTTATCAGCATCATACTTCATCAATACAAAAGGGAACACAGCCATTCCCCGATATCCATTTGGAATTAAATATTTAGCAACAATCAGAAACATTGGCTGTAAAATTTATAAATTTGTAGCTATAAAATTGTTCAATTTCAATAAAATCACAATCAAATATTTTTATTTTTGATTGTAAAGTTATCCGAATACGAACGCGAAGCAGATTTATGAAAGAGCAAAGTAATGAAAATAAATTAATCGAAGGCGAAGATTTTTACTATACACCCGAAGGGTATAAATGCTTTACCGAAAAACATCATTTAAAAAGAGGCTATTGCTGCAAAAGCGGCTGTCGTCATTGTCCGTATGGATTTGATAAAAAAACAGGACGCATAAACAAACCGTTATAAAGAATAAAAACAACACAAAATGAAGGTTTTTATAAATAAAGATATCCCAGAGGCAGGCATTTTGTTACTTCAGGAAAAAGGCATCAATTTTACCATAAATCCAACAGAGAATGTATTGTCCAGAAATGAGTTCATAAAAATCTGTCAGGAAAATGATGTTCTTCTTAACGTTGGATCCAATACTTTAGATGAAGATTTTTTTCAGCAATGCCCTAATTTAAAAGGTATCGCCTTATTTTCTGTTGGATTTGATTCCGTCAACATTCCATCCGCTAATAATCGAAAAATACCCGTTGGAAATACGCCTGATGTTTTAAGCAGGGCGACGTCAGATGTTGCTTTTTTATTGATGCAAAGCGTAGCCAGAAAATCCTTTTATAATCACAAAAAAATTATAAACGGAGAATGGGGAAGTTTTAATGCATTATCAAATTTAGGCCAGGAACTCTACGGCAAAACATTAGGCATATTTGGTTTGGGCAGAATTGGTTTTGAAATGTCCAAAAAGTGTAAAGCTGCTTTTGGAATGAACATCATATACCACAATCGTTCTCATAATGAAAATGCAGAAAAAGAACTTGACGCTATATATGTAGATTTTGAAACGTTACTTTCACAAAGCGATGTTTTGAGCATTCATTCTAATTACAGCGCAGAAAACAACGAACTTTTCAATAAAAATACTTTTGCTAAAATGAAACCTGGTTCTATTTTCATTAATACAGCAAGAGGGAAATTCCATAATGAAACCGATTTGTTTGACGCTCTGACTAATAATATCATCTGGGGTGCCGGCCTGGATGTTACCAATCCGGAACCAATGAACCAAGATAACCCGCTATTATCCTTACCAAATTGTTGTATTTTACCACATATTGGCTCAGCAACATTCGAAGCCAGAAATGCCATGGCAGTTTGTGCAGCACAAAATATAATAGCCGTTTTTGAGCATAAAAAAATGCCGTTTTGTGTGAATGAAGAAGTTTATTATTAATTAGAAAAAATAGATTGGCAGACTTCTTAGATTATTGGATCTTTTTTCGTTGTCTGGAATTCAAAAGCAATCTTTAAGTAAAAAACAGATTAAAAAAATCTAAATTATGGATATTCGCTCAAGAAAATTTAGGATTAAAATCCACAAATCCTATCACAGGTCGGATATTCGTTATCCCTAGTTTAATGAGACAATTTGTCAATTTGAAAATGAGATAATTTCCTTTTCAAAGTGAATATAAATTTAAACGAAACCTTTAATTAAATTAGATATTTAATCTTTAAATTTCAAAAAATCTAAGAAGTCTAACGATCTAAGAATCTAAAAATCTAAAAAAAAATGACTTTTCAAGAACAAATACAACAAGGAATTCCCTCAATATTACCCCCAAAAAAAGATTACGATTTAGCGATTAACCATGCGCCAAAACGAAAAGATATTCTTTCGGCAGAAGAAAAAAAACTAGCTTTAAAAAATGCCTTACGTTATTTTGAACCTGAGCATCACGCCGAATTAATTCAGGAATTTACAGAAGAACTCAATACTTACGGTCGTATTTACATGTATCGCCTACGTCCGGATTACAGGATGTATGCGCGACCAATCGATGAATATCCCGGAAAATCAATACAGGCAAAAGCCATTATGCACATGATTCAGAACAATCTGGATTATGCTGTAGCACAACATCCGCATGAATTGATTACGTATGGTGGCAACGGAGCTGTTTTTCAGAACTGGGCGCAATACCTATTGACCATGCAATATTTGTCTGAAATGACAGACGAGCAAACGCTGACCATGTATTCAGGACATCCTATGGGATTATTCCCTTCACATTCAGAAGCGCCGAGAGTTGTGGTTACCAATGGAATGGTTATTCCAAATTATTCTAAACCGGATGATTGGGAAAAAATGAATGCTTTGGGCGTCTCGCAATACGGGCAAATGACAGCGGGAAGTTATATGTATATTGGACCGCAAGGAATTGTACACGGAACTACGATTACGGTTTTGAATGGTTTCAGAAAGATAAAACTAAATCCTGAAGGCAATTTATTTGTGACATCTGGTCTTGGCGGAATGTCCGGCGCACAGCCAAAAGCCGGAAATATTGCAGGTTGTATCACGGTTTGTGCCGAGGTAAATCCTAAAATCACCAAAATTCGTCACGAACAAGGCTGGATTAATGAAATCGTAACGTCTACTGATGAATTAGTTAAAAGAGTTACTTTGGCGAAAGCCAATAAAGAAGTCGTTTCGATAGCTTATTTAGGAAACGTGGTGGATGTTTGGGAATGTTTCGACAAAGAAAACATCAAAATTGACTTAGGTTCTGATCAGACTTCGCTTCATAATCCTTGGGCCGGAGGCTATTATCCGGTTGGTATTTCTTTTGAAGAAGCAAATGACATGATGGCTAACAATCCGGAATTATTCAAAGAAAAAGTTCAGGAATCTTTGCGTCGTCAAGCCAAAGCGATTAATAAACACACCGCAAAAGGAACTTACTTTTTTGATTACGGAAATGCTTTTTTATTAGAAGCTTCCCGTGCCGGAGCAGATGTAATGGCAGAGAATAATATCGACTTTAAGTACCCTAGTTATGTTCAGGATATTATGGGACCTATGTGTTTTGATTATGGATTTGGTCCGTTTAGATGGGTTTGTACCTCAGGAAAACCGGAAGATTTACAAAAAACAGATACCATTGCAAGCCAGATTTTAGAAGAATTGGCAAAAACGGCTCCCGATGAAATTCAGCAGCAAATGCAGGACAATATCAAATGGATCAAAGGCGCGCAGGAAAACAGACTTGTTGTAGGTTCTCAGGCCAGAATTCTTTATGCTGATGCCGAAGGCCGGATTAAGATTGCAGAAGCTTTTAATCAGGCGATTGCCAAGGGCGAAATCGGAACCGTAGTTTTAGGACGCGATCATCATGATGTTTCCGGAACTGATTCTCCTTACAGAGAGACTTCTAACATCTACGACGGATCCCGTTTTACGGCCGATATGGCGATTCAAAACGTGATCGGGGACAGCTTTAGAGGAGCAACCTGGGTTTCGATTCATAATGGCGGAGGAGTTGGCTGGGGAGAGGTTATAAACGGTGGTTTTGGTATGGTTCTTGATGGTTCTAAAGAGGCTTCAAAGCGCTTAGCATCAATGCTTTTTTGGGATGTTAACAACGGAATTTCAAGACGAAGCTGGGCCCGAAATGACGAAGCGATTTTTGCCATAAAAAGAGCGATGGAAGTTCAGCCATTATTAAAGGTTACTTTACCTAATATCGTAGATGAAAATCTATTTTAGGCAGAGTTTCGTATTTAATTAAAACCCAAGAACATTAAAATTTTTAAACATATGAAAACATTCAAATTAGTGCCCGTTTTTTTGCTTTTGATACTAGCCTCATGCAGTACAGTTAGTGTATATTCTGATTACGATAAAAACGTAGATTTCGCGCCATATAAGACGTATGCTTTTTTTAAGCCCGGAATTGATAAGGTCGAAATTTCTGATTTGGATAAAAGACGTATCCTGCATGCCATAGATGAAGAAATGCAGGCCAAAGGCTTTACAAAAAGCGAAAATCCTGATTTATTAGTAAACATTTTTACCAAATCAAGAGAACAGGTTAATGTAAACCAGTTTAGCGCCGGATGGGGTTACGGTTGGGGATGGGGATGGAATCCTTACATGATGTACGGAGGAAATCAAACTACGGTATCAACGTCTACAGAAGGAACTTTATTCATTGATTTAATTGATGCTAAAAAGAAAGAAATGATCTGGCAAGGTGAAGGAGTTGGAACTTTAACTAAAAACGTGGATAAAAAAGATGCTAAAGTAAAAGAAATTGTATCAAAAGTTTTAGCACAATATCCTCCGGTTAAAAAATAATTTATACATTTGCCATTCAATTATCTGAAATGAAAAACTTAAATATCATTATTATCTCTATTAATATTATTGCTATTCAGCAATAATGGCGAGGTATTGTATAAATAAGTAAACAAAATACAATTTATTAAACCTCCCAAATCGGGAGGTTTTTTATTTTCAATTATTTTCACGGATTCTCACAGATTAAAATATTTTTAATCTGTGGTAAAAAAAAAACTTGTTCACAAAAAAAATATTATGAATTTATTTAACGAAGTACTTGCTGCCAAAAAGCAACTCGAAAATGTAGTTGCCGCTACTCCACTCACCCAAAATCTAAATCTTTCCGAAGAGTTTCAGTCGACTATTTTATTGAAACGGGAAGATCTGCAAATTGTGCGGTCATACAAAATAAGAGGGGCTTACAACAAAATTTCTTCCTTAAATGAAAAAGAAAAAGCAATCGGGATTGTATGTGCAAGTGCCGGAAATCATGCGCAGGGCGTCGCTTATTCCTGTCATCTTTTGCAAATAAAAGGCAAAATTTATATGCCAAAAACAACTCCCAAACAAAAAGTAAAACAAGTTCAATTGTTCGGAAAATCGTTTGTTGAAATTGTGCTTACCGGAGATACTTTTGATGACGCTTATGCCTCGGCAACAGCAGATGCCATCAAAAACCATAAAATATTCATTCACCCGTTTGATGACGAAAAAGTCATTGCCGGTCAGGGAACTGTTGGTTTGGAGATTTTAGAGAACTTTAAAGAACCAATCGATTATGTTTTTGTTCCAATTGGCGGTGGCGGACTGGCCTCGGGACTATCAGAAGTTTTTAAACATTTAAGTCCGAATACAAAAATTATTGGTGTTGAACCAAAAGGGGCTCCTTCGATGAAAACTTCTATTGAAGAGAATAAAAATACGGCTTTAAAAACAATTGATAAATTTGTTGATGGCGCTGCTGTAAAACAAGTTGGTGATATGACTTTTGAAATCTGCCGTTATAATTTAGAAGATATAATTCTGGTTCCCGAAGGAAAAGTATGCACCACCATTTTACGTTTGTACAATGAAGAAGCCATGGTGGTCGAGCCTGCCGGTGCATTGACTATTGCTGCTTTAGATTTTTATGCAGATAAAATAAAAGGAAAAAATGTAGTGTGTGTGGTAAGCGGAAGCAATAATGACATCGAAAGAACTGCCGAAATAAAAGAGCGCTCTTTACTTTACGAAGGACTGATGCATTACTTTATGATTCAGTTTCCACAACGTCCCGGTGCTTTAAAGGAATTTGTAAATAATATTCTGGGGCCTGACGATGATATCACTTATTTTCAATTTGCCAAGAAAAATAGCCGCGAAGTAGGTTCTGTAGTGGTTGGCCTGGAATTAAAAAACAAAAAAGATATTATGGCGATCAAATTGAATATGACTCAAAATGGTTTTGAATTTCAATATCTGAATGATAATCAGGATTTATTCACACAATTAATAGGATAAAAACAAAAGGCTGTCTGGATTTTTAAATCAGACAGCCTTTTTAAATCAGAAATAAAATTACTAATTAAATTCCCAAATTTATACCTATTGTTTGAGCACTTTTTTAGAATACGATCTTTTGCTGTCGTTAAATTTTATAATGTAAAGCCCTTTTGGTAATTTTGAAATTTCTATTTCTGCCTCGCTTCCGCTTACAAAATTGACAGTTCTTTTTTGTAGACGCTGACCTGTCACGGAATAAATTTCTACTTCACCTGAACCTGGATTTGGTGTATTAATTTTTAAATAATCATTGGTGTTATTGATATAAAGAGAAAAATCAGAAACTGCGGCAACTTCTTCCTGCAGTGCCTTTTTACTGGCAGAAGCTTCAACCTGTACCAATTGCCATTGTTGATTTAATCCTCCTGTATAAGCCCAAACCTGAATATTGGCCCCGTTTGCCGTAGAAACATTTTCAACATCTAATGATTTTCCGCTATTCAGATTAATGATTTTATAATAACCTCCGCCAAGATCCGTAATCGTCCATTTAAATTCATTTGAAGCTGATGAAGTTCTTTGTTGCACTTTTATTCCATCGGCAGTACTATTAGTCTCAGTTGCCAGATACATTCCTGTTGATTTTACAATGATATAATAATTACCACTTCCATCAGGAACAAATTTCCAGCGCTGGTTACTTCCTCCTCCATTGGTAATATCATATTGCTGAATACGACCTCCACTTGTCGTTGAATTATCTGCAACGTCTAATCCTTTGCTGCTGTTTCTTGAAATAATATTGTAATATCCCGGAAAAGAAGATGATGGCGGTGATCCTGCTGACCAATTGAAAGTAACAGCTGATGAAGCGGGAACTGTATAATTAAATGCTGATGATCCTGAAACCACTTTAATTGTATTTGCTGATCCTGAATTATAAACCACTAGCGCAATTGATCCGTCAGGATTTTTAAATCCGGCCGATTGAATTGTACCATTTGTACTCGAAGATGAAATTCTTAAAGCGCCCGGTTTTACAAATTTTGAGATTTGACCAATAATATAATACGCTACATTTTTTGTATAACTTGTACTATTATTAACAGTAATCGCCCCTAAACAAGTATTGCACCCTCCAGGAGTTCGTGGCCCCAAAGCTGCATTATTGGCTGCATTCCATTCCAGTACTGTTTTTGCCCAATTATTGGTACTTCCAATAACTACGTTTTGCATGTGCCAGCCAAAATCGCCGCTAAAACTTCCGCCGGATCCTGTGTATTGTTCTGTAAAATAAACATTTTTATTGGTTGCATTTCGTACTGTTGACATGGCCGAGATATTTCCTAAATACAAATGAAATGCTGCGCCATCAACATAACTGCTGTTGTTTAAAACATCAATAGGGTAAGCAGTATTATCGCAATTATGATCAAAAGCTATAATTTTTATTCCGCCATAACCGGCTGTTGCCATTTGAGGCCCTAGTTGTTGATTAATAAAATTCTTTTGTTCTGTAGAATTCATTAGCATACTTGGTTCGTTATTTGGATTTTCAGGTTCGTTTTGAGGCGTGATTCCCCAAATCGAAATTCCCTGTGCCTGCATTGCTCCAAAATACTTTACAAAATACCTTGCGTACGCAGCGTAATATTGCGTTTGCAGACTTCCGCCTACCCAGGAATTATTCGTTTTCATCCAGCGTGGTGCAGACCAGGGAGTTGCTAATATTTTTATATTTGGATTAATGAGTAATATCTTTTTCAGGATTGGAACTAAATACGTCAAATCCGGGCCGTTAAGACTAAAATTATTCATATTTACATCGCCTGAAGTTTCATTATAACTATAAGAAGAACTACTTAAATCAGAAGCCCCTATACTAATACGAACCACATTGGCATTTAAGCCTGTTACAGGATTGTACAAATCATTCAGCAACTGGTTTTGCTGAGTTGCCGCCATTCCGCTAATTACTTCGCAACTTCCTTCGGTTAGGGTGTAACCAAATCCATCCATAGTTTGGTACGTTGTTCCTGCATTAATCGTTACAGTAGAAGGATTACTTCCTGAATTTGTACCAAAACTAACAGTCGACTGCTGTTGCAATAATTTTGTCTGATCTCCACTGGTAATCCAGGGAGTAACGGTTTGAGCACTCATCTTACTGGTAAATGAAATCAGCATAACGACAAACATCATTATTTTAACATTCCTTTTAATGGTTCGATTTTGGGTAGTTTTTTTCATGTTTTTTTGTGTTTTTAATAATTAAATTTTTCTTGTTTTTTAAGACTAATTTTATTAATTCACTTCAATATTATGTTAATTTTAATTAAATGCGCATTTTTACAACTTTACAAATACACATCATTTCAAAATTTCACCTTTACAAAAACTTATCTGAATATTTTACAAAAACCTAATAATCAGCATTTTAAAAAACAATATCTTCGTAAAAATCTTACTTTATGTTTTTGTTACTTTTCTACAACAAGAAACAGGCAGCGATTTTAGCAAATACAACTCATTTCTTTACTGTACTGCCAGTAAATTAGAGGTTCAAAAAAATGAAAATGATAAATGTCAGTGTATAAAAAAGAAGTTGTCGTATTTTTGTAATTCAAATTTTATTAAATAAAAATAATGGCAGTGCTTAAAGATATTTCGAACCTGGAAGACATAAAACAAATGGTTAACAGCTTTTACGATAATGTCAGAAAAGATGATCTCATTGGTCCAATTTTCAATGATAAATTGCAAGATCGCTGGGCTCCTCACTTAGAAAAAATGTACGGTTTCTGGCAAACCATTTTATTTGATGTTCGTGCCTATTCCGGAACTCCATTTCCACCACACAAACAATTACCGGTAGATAAAACTCATTTCGATCGCTGGATCGAAATATTCAATACTACAATTGATGCACAATTTGCCGGAGTTATTACTGAAGAAGCCAAGATGCGCGCAACAAACATGGCTTTTATGTTTAACCATAAAATTGAATATTTCAGAAATCAGGAAAATCGCTAGTTATTTCAAATTTTACAACGACAAACTATTATGAAAAAAATATTGGAAAAAATTTTAAATCAAAAAGATACAATTAAAAAGATCAATTTATCTGAGCAGTACTCTTTAACTAAAATTCCGGAAATCATAAAAGAATGTCTTCAGCTTGAAACACTTGATGTATCTCATACGGAAATTACTGAAATTCCGGATTTTGTTTTTCAACTTCCAAAGCTCAAAGAATTGAATTATTTAGGATGCGAAAAATTAAAAAGCCAGCCTAAATTTCTTTGCTCCCATCAAAATCTTAAAAAACTATCTATTTATATTCCCAAAAAGCAAGCTATCAGTGAAGCATTAAAGAATATTAGTTCTCTAAAATCGATTATAATAAGCGGAGAAGTAAAAGATATTCCGAATCTAATTTATGACCTTGCCAGTCTGGAAGAACTAGAATTATTCGATACTAAAATTTCTACTGTTTCAGAAAAAATAGAAAGACTAAAGAATCTAAAAAAGATTTCCTTTTGGCAAGGATTGTTTTTGAATGAAAAACCTATTACACTAAAACTGGATGAAATTTTCCAAAATCTCTCAAAATGCGCCAATTTACAAGAGTTAAACCTTAACAAAAATGGCATTGAAGAAATTCCTGAAAGTATAGCCTTGCTAAAGCAATTACAAAAATTTTCTGCTAGTGACAATAAGCTTAAATCATACCCTAATTCAATTTATAAATTAACGAAACTTAAAGAAATTGATTTAGGAATAAACCAAATAATAGGACTGCCAGCAGGAATTGGAAACTTAAAACAATTAAAAAGCCTTAAATTAAACTCTAATTGGAAAAATAAGCTTGATACTAAAAATTTATTTAATGAAATAGATCAACTTGAAAATTTGGAGATATTAGAATTATGGAGCTGTCAGAGCATCCGAGAAATTCCGGAAACTATATCTAACTTAAAAAAACTCAAAAAATTAGATCTTGATAATAATCTTTTAGAGCATTTACCTCAAAGTCTTTCCAATATGAGACATCTTAAAACATTGAGAATTTCTACTAATAAAATAGTATTAGAAGATATAAGCAAACTGAAGAACCAATTAACTTCAACAAATATAATTGTATAAATACCTTTTACATTTATAAAATTCACGAAAAATGCAATGGGAAATCATTTCGAACAAAAAAATTGTAATGAATAGCAAAAAATAGTAGTCTAAATTCGTAATTTTACATTCTTAATCTACAACGTTTTCGAAATGAATGCAAGTATTGAAACCAACCCATTATTAGAGCGATTGCCTAAACATTTAAAGCAATTTATTAAACCTCAGGATTATAGCGATTACACCCCTATAAATCAAGCGGTTTGGCGCTATGTAATGCGTAAAAACGTAGATTATTTATCGAAAGTTGCCCATAGTTCGTATTTAGACGGCTTACGAAAAACGGGAATCGAAATTGATGCTATCCCAAGTATGTACGGCATGAACCGAATCCTGACTGAAATTGGCTGGGCTGCTGTTGCCGTAGACGGATTTATTCCGCCAAATGCTTTTATGGAATTCCAGGCGTATAACGTTTTGGTTATTGCTTCAGATATTCGTCAGCTTGAACATATTGAATATACTCCCGCCCCGGATATTATTCACGAAGGTGCCGGCCACGCTCCTATTATTGCCAATCCGGAATATGCCGAATATTTGCGTCGTTTTGGAGAAATTGGCTGTAAAGCGATTTCATCTCATAAAGATTACCAGATGTATGAAGCGATTCGATTGCTTTCTATTTTGAAAGAAGCCGAAGATACACCTCAGGAAAAAATAGATGAAGCTGAAAAAGCAGTTGCCGATTTACAAAATAATATGGGTGAACTTTCAGAAATGGCTCAAATTCGAAACCTGCATTGGTGGACGGTGGAGTATGGCTTGATTGGAACTGTTGAAAACCCAAAAATATATGGTGCCGGATTACTTTCGTCTATCGGGGAAAGCGCTTGGTGTATGACAGATAACGTGAAGAAAATTCCTTACGATATATCGGCTGCCAATCAAAATTTTGACATTACACAATTGCAACCTCAACTATATGTAACGCCTAATTTCTCTTATTTAAGTTTGATTTTAGAAGAATTTGCCAATAAAATGGCTTTACGCACCGGAGGTCTTTCCGGAATTCAGAAACTAATTCATTCGAATGCTTTAGGAACAATTGAGTTGAGCACAGGTTTACAAATTTCGGGAGTTTTTACTAATGTATTGGAAGAAGAGGGAAAACCTGTTTACATTCAGACCACCGGAAAAACCGCTTTATCATACCGCGAAAAAGAATTGGTTGGGCACGGAACTTTGACTCATCCGGAAGGATTTGGAAGCCCGATTGGGAAACTGAAAGGATTTAATTTAGCGATTGAAGATATGAGCCCTAAGGATTTACAGGCTTACAGCATTGTAGAAAATGAAACCGTAAAACTGGAATTTGAAGGCAATATTATTGTGGAAGGTGAAATTATTACGGGTTCACGAAACTTACACGGAGAAATTATCCTGATTAGTTTTAGAAATTGTACCGTAACACATGGCAAAACTGTTTTGTTTCAGCCTGAATGGGGAAATTACGATATGGCCATTGGTAAAAAAGTAGTTTCTGCGTTCTCCGGTCCAGCCGATGTGAATAGTTTTGATTTGATTAATTCAGTACCTAAAACTACTACTATTAAAGCAAAACATACTGATGAACGTGATGATTTAGAAATTCTTTATCAAACGGTTCGTCTCATTAGAGAAAACAAAGATTCTACATCTGAACTACAATCTGTCTTTGCAAAACTAAAAGAAAATCATTCTAATGACTGGTTGCTTTCGGTTGAAATTGCAGAACTTTTGAAAGATTCAAATGAAGATCAGTTTTTACAGGAAGTATTGGTTTATTTAGATCAATTGAAACTAAAACGTCCCGAAGTAGCCCATTTAATTTCCGGCGGATTAGATTTGATTTTTAATAAGGAAACTGTTTAAAGGGGTTTGCCACTAAAACGCTAAGGCACTAAGTCTTTTATATTTTTTCAACGAAGCATTTTTTTTAATCTTCAAAAGAGAGCCAAAGAGTTTTCTTTTTAAAGATTAATAATAGCCTAATCTTATTTTTGTGGCGCCATTTTTTTTATAGCAGTTTAAAACATTTTTTAATTGCTTTAGCTCCGTTACAAATTTATTGGAGTTCAAATATCCAGTATCATAGGGAAAACCATGCAGGGGGCTTTTTTCATATTCCCGCTGCTTTTGTTTATTTTTTTCCCTCTCTTGTTTATCAGACGAATAAACATAATCCTCATAAATTGGATTAAATTTCACCTTTTTATAATAATTCGGATTTGCTTTTATCCTGAGCAACAGATTATCTATTGTTTTTTCAAAAACAAGTATATTTTTCCAGTGTCTTGAATTTTCTTCTCCTTCAGAATCGTAATCCTGAAAAGTTGAAAGGTCAATTTTTAGAATTTTTTCTACCTGACTAACCATACTTTTTTCTCCAAAGCCACCAACTTGTTCAAAAAAGAAAGACAATCCGGAAGGAAAATCATCTTTACAAGTACTCTTAACATTTGATTCAATGTAATAATCCATTCCAAAGAAATTCAGATGTAAGAATGAAATAAAGAATAACAAAGTGGTTTTCATCGTAATTAATTATTTTAAGCTGTTCAAAATACTTGTATAATTATTGACAACAAAGTCAAAATTATACTGGAATACCATTCAAATTTATAGGCAAAATATTGGTTTTCACTTGATATTGAAACTAAGTTCTCAATTAATGAATAAGAAAAAATCTTTGCAAAATAAGAAGTAGAAAAAACGCTTCCGCCAAAACTTCCGAAAGTTCCTCGTAATCAAATGATTTGATAAACATAATTTATTGCATTAAAAACCGAAAGGGCAAACCAAAGAACCGCTATTTTTCTTTGTAAAGTTATTTTCATATTATTTCTTATATCCTTTAGTGTTTTTTATCTTTTCAGGTTAATTACAGTAAAGCAAAAAAACTCTGAACCTCTGTAACTTTACCTCTTATGGGCCTCAAAATTACAACTTCAGATCCTGGTTTAATTCCTTTTCAGACTCGATGGTTTTTCCGTTATATTGCAATTTCCAACCCATTGAATTGGTCAGAATCAGAATTTTAGATAATTCACTGATTAATCGGTTTTGTGCGTTGGTTTTTAAGGATGAATTTTCGATTTTCTTGGCCAGATTCGCTTTAACCGATTTGTTGATTTTATTGTAATCCTCTCCCGTAAACGGATTTAGTTTGCTTTGTTCTACGTCATAAAACTGAATATCGGGATTAATTGTAATTTCTTCTTTTGGAATATTTAGAATTGTGATTGTTTTGTTTTTTTCGTCGATGTCGTATTTCATTTTATGCAAATCATAAGCAACGGTAACATTGGCGTTTACTACCACAAGTGCTTTCTTTTCAAAAGAAACCATATCCATCAAATATTTCTGCTGGTTTTTATAGGTGATAACTTCTGAAAAATGCCCTTCGGTCACTACCAGTTTACCAACATTTAAGATTTGCTGCTGGATTAAATTGGTATTATAATCGATGGCCGAATCGTCATCTTTTTTAAATTCACAATATTTAAATGCCAGAACTATTGCCAGTACGCCTGCAACTAAAACTATTACCCTTTTGATTAAATTTTGCATTTCATTAATTTATTAGACCAATTTACTTCTTTTTGCAAGAGGTTAAAAGTTTTTTTCTATGATTTTTTTTCGCTACGAATTTCACGAATTTTAAATTCGCATCCTTCATAAATTACAGACAAAGCATTAGTGAAAATTCGTAAAATTGCTTCGACTCTTGGCTGTCGCCAGGGTTTCAGCAAAAAAATTGCTGTAAAAATCTTTTAAAAAGGATATCCAATGGCAATATTTAAAATCAGGTTGTCTTTTCTCCACGGCCCGCTTCCAAAATTAATATCGTCAATTACCCATCTTTCGCCTTGTGGCAAATAGGGTTTTCGTAGCGGAAACGCCAAATCGGTTCTTAAAACTAAAAAAGACAAATCAAAACGCAATCCTGCTCCGGCACCAACGGCAATATCTTTCATGAAATCTTTTGTAATTTCTCCTCCGGGTTTATTGGGATCTGCATTTAAGAGCCAAACGTTTCCGGCGTCGACAAATAATGCACCGCGCACAATACTAAAAAGTTTTGCCCTGTATTCTGTACTAAATTCTAATTTTAAATCTCCTGACTGATCCGGTAAATATGAATTATCTGTGACCGTATTGACATAACTTCCGGGGCCGAGAGATCTTGCCCTAAAGGCACGAATACTATTAGTTCCTCCCACAACAAATTGTTTCGATGTTGGTAATGCCCCTGAATTTCCGTATGGCAGTCCGGCACCAACAATAATTCTGCTTGCCAGTTCACTTTCTTTTCCGAGCTTTAAATAATGCCTGAAATCTGCTTTTAGCTTTACAAACTGACTAAACGGAACATCAAATATTTTTATCGTATCGTTCTTTTTGACATTTGCACCTGTAGCTAAACCTGTTATATTTCCAGCTAAATCCAGTTCTCCATTAAAGTAAAATGTATTTTTTTTACGCTTCTGCATTGTATTCGTATATGTGTATGAATACGTTGGGCCAAAAATCAGTTGTTTTTCGATTACTTTTCCTAAAGATGCATCTTCTTTAATATCGTCGCGATACTCTGCCGTTACGTTATTTGGGCTCACATAGGTAACATCAATGATATTCAATTGGTGTTCTTTTCTAATATTTTCTTTCCATTGATAACCAAATGATGTTTTAAACGAATTTAAAGCATACAACTGTGTCCGGTTTTGATATTCATATCGCAATGTTGCTTTGGTTCGGGGTACATATTCGCTGGAACCTTCAATATGAAAAAACGGAACAATAAATCTTGGCCAGGTCAGACTGGTCTCTGTACCCAATTTGTATATATTTTTTCCGTTATTAGTTCCTGAAAGCTGAAAATCAGCGCCACCAAAGACAGATACCGTTAGCAATTCAGCGCCACGAAATAAGTTTCGGTTGTTCCAGTTTACATTTACTTCTGTACCGGTATAACTTGCCGAATTCGTTTTTCCTAAAACTTCCACACGAATGAACTTTTTAGGTAAAAGTGTCAGATAATAATAGGAATCTAATGCATTTTTTATGCTGTCTGAAGGCTTAAATTCATTTTTCACAAAGCTAAAAGTGCCCAGATTTACGAAACGATTTAAGGTTAGATTATGATTCTTTCGGTTGTACAAATCTCCTTTTTTAAAATAAATTGCCCTGTCAAAAACCCTTGGTTTAAAAGTATCCGCGGTATCAATAATAGTAAAATCCTTGTATTGAACAATATCTTTGCTGGTGTACTTTACACTGTCTTTCGAAACTGTAAAATTTGGATACACTACTATTTTATTGATCTTATACGCAGTCAGTGCTTTGGGAGGTGCCTCGGCTTTTATTACTAATTTGATTTTTACTTCATGATCGCCTTTACTGCTGTCTACCTGCGCCAAAATATAATCGGGGTTAAAATAAAAATACCCCTTTTCTTTCAGCCTCGCATCAATACGTTCACGCTCTGCTTTTATGATATCCAGGTCATACGGTTTGCCAACTTTCAATAAACTTCTTCGGCTTGATTTTCCAATTATTCTTGACATTGCCAAAGAGTCATCAGGAAAGGTCACGCTTTTAATGATATACTGCTTTTTGGGTACAACTGTATATTCTGCCGTTACTCTTTTGTTTTTGGCTGTAGAATCGGCACTTACACGGGTTTTAAAATATCCTCTGTTTTCTGTAAAATTTCGTAAAACTGATGCATTATAATCTAAATCGACTTTGCTGAAAAGTACTGGCGGTTCACCTACTTTATTACGCAACCAGTATCGAATTCCTTTTTTCTTTTTAGGTTCTCCGGCAATATTATAAATCCATAATTTTGGACGCAAGCCCACTATTTGTTTATTGGGTTTAGGGCGCAATAAATCTTCCAGTTCTTTTTCCAGTGCTTTTCTTTCTTTCTTTTTAATAATAGAATCTTTTACAGTCACAGAACCTCCTGTGTACAACAAATCTCCTTCCGGTAAATATTTTGTATTGCTGCATCCAAAAACAAAAAACAAGGATAGCGCTATAAAATATTTTACGTATCTGGTTTTCATACTGCTATGTTTTTTGTTCATTTCCTTCAATTTGATCTTCTTCTTCTTTTTTCTTCTCTTCTTTCTCTTTCAGCTTTTTCTTTTCCTTGCGTAGTTTTTCTTCTTTGATCATTTCTTTTTCTGCTGCACTACGATGAAAAAGTTCTCTGAATTTATTGTAGCTCATGGTGATAATAAAAGCAACTCCAGTCTCTACAACCTGTCCTTCTACCGCCACCTGATATTCATTTTTTCTGTAAGCACGAACCATGTAGCGTCCGTCTTTGGTAAGTTGATAATCTAAAGCAACATCGCCGGCAATATTGGTACTTTCTTCATTGGCACGTTCCTGTCCTTCTACTGCAAAACTACTACCAACCGTTACTTTTAATCTGTCGTCTAAAAGTTTTTTAGAAACGCCAACATTAAGGTCTGTTCTGTTTTGCATTGTTCCCGTTGTATAATCATCTGTCGATTCAAGATCAAATTCTAACTGAACTCCGGTTATTAACTCTCCTGCTAAATCATTTAATTGTTGCGAAAGTATTTTACTTACACTTTGTCGTGCCAGAGATTCTGCACTAGTTCCGCCACTTTCACTCGCAAACGGGTTTTCTCCAATAAATCGGTTCAATAATAAAAGGGCAAAAACCTGTTTATTCAATTCATTTGGCTCTTGTCGTAATTGCTCCAGCTTATTTTGAGAAGCCGTTACAATATCTGATGAAACATCGTAATTCCCGTCAGGCAACACAATATCAAATGTAATTTCAGGTTTCAGCAATTCTCCATTCATTTTCAATAAAGTCTGAAATGGGATTTTTTGCTTGTACGTATTTTTAACAGTGGCCGATTGTGTTCCTAATTGATTTCCGACTAAATCGATTGGTGCCGCTTCCACTTTATAAACTGCCGTAATATTTAAGGTTGCCATTGTAGGTTCTCCATTCCAGATAATATAACTTCCTTTCTGGATATCGAATTTTCTTCGAATCATATTAAAGTTCATTTCGTAAGCGCCTTCAGAAAACTCATATTTACCGGTTAAAGTTGTTTTTCCTGACGGATCGATTCCTCCTGTCAGTTGTGCTTCGCCTTTCAGGTTCAGATAATCCCCGTTTCCTTTATCGATTACCAACGTAAGTTCTGCTTCTTTGTCTATGGCAATTTCAACGCTTACATCCATCCCGATCAACTGCGATTGATTTAGTTTGTTTTCCATTGCAACAGTTTGTTTCAGGTACATATTATCTTCATCTACAAACTCAACAATACCTTCCCTATCTGCGATTGAAGGATCTGACTGTGGTAAAACAACCGTAAACTTAGTGTCTTTGTTTATTTTAATATTTCCGCCAACAACAGGATTTTTAAGTGTTCCTTTAATATTTAGTTTGGTATCCAGAATCAAATCTCCATAAAACAAGTCATTATCTGCTTCTTTTGAATGTATTGCTCTGAAATCATCGGCAACAACAGTTAAACCAAAATCAAAATTGGTATAATCGGCAGATTTAATGGTTCCGTTTATCCTTAGTTCATTTTCATTTTCATCATGAAAAGTAAATTTATCAAAGGTAATCACATCGTTTTGAAGGGTAATTTTCTCATCCTGAGTTTTAAAATACGAGTTGAATTGTGTTACTCTAAACCCTGCATCTTTAAAATTTAATTCGCCATTTACTTTTGGTGCACCGGCATTTCCTGTAATTTTAAAATTCCCTGCCAGATATCCGGTTCCTTCTTTTATATTCCCCATACTAAACCCCTGAATACTTTTTATATTCAGCTTGTTCAGATCTAAATTGAAATCAAGATCACCATTGTCCATTTTATAATTTCCGGTAAGGGTTACATCATTGTCCTGGCCGCTTAACGTAACATTTGCTGCTAACAGATTAGCCGTTTTGTTGTCAACTTTTACCGTAATATCTCCAACAGGTTCTCCTCTAAAAGCAAACTGATCGATTTTTAAATCAGAAATAAAAGTGGGTTTTGTCATTACATTTTCCACCAATGCATTTCCGTTAATCAGACCTTGCATTAAAAGCTCATCTTTTTTAACCATATTCATAATGGTCTCTATTTTGAAGTTTACAAAATCAACTTTTAGTGGTGCATTATCCTGTTCGCCCTGCGATTGAATTTTCAATTCGTTTCCGGAATTGGCTAGATAGAATTTATTGATGTAAAGTCTTTTACCGCTAAATTGAATTTCATTTTCCGGATCAACATTCCATTTGTCATAATTTAATACAAAGTTTTCCGCATCAATTTTAAAAATGTTTTTTGAATCTTCTGTTTTAAATTCGCCGGCAATAAAATACTGCTGTTTGTCTTTGACATCTTTTACTTCAAGTGCATAAGTCAAGGTATTGTTTTCGATTTTTCCGGACAAACTTGTAAACGGAATTTTTAAAGATCCGCTTTCAATCGTTGCCACAGAAACCATATATTCCAAAGCATTTTCTTTGGCTTCTATATTTATTTTTCCGTCGGCAATCGTATTATCGGCATATACAATTCTTGGAATCGTTCCTTTTATTTCTAAGGAATCTGTAGCATTATTGTATTTTCCGGTTATCGTAAGAGGTTCCAGGCCTGTTAATTTGGGAACCAGTTTAAAAAGTATAGGATCATTATCAATTTTTAAAGTAAAAGCTAATCGCTGTTCATCTGATTCTCCATTAACCTTAGGATTTTTTAAATCCATATATTTTGATAATGATTTTTTAACTGCTGCAACAAGTGTTGTCAATTTGTATTTCCCGTCAACTTCTGCTTTTAAAAACTGAGAGGCTATTTTGATATTATTTCGATTATTATCTGCAAAAGCAATTACCCGTATAGAATCCAAAACAATTGGTTCCGCTTCTTGTAAAACCTGAATGTTCGACAGAAAAACTTTTCCGTTTAGAAAATCAGGATTACTATTCGCAACATCTGCATCGATATTACCTCTCAATTTCATTGGTCCGGCATGAAGATTCAGTTTTTCTAAATCAGCGATATCAAGGTTTAGTTTTAATTGTATTGACGGATATTTATCTTTTGTATTTCCGCTGGCAACGAGATCAAAATGCAAATTAGGATCTTTCATTCCGGATTTTACGGCAAATGATCCGTTTTCGATATTTCCTTTTAAAGCTAAATCTTTATAGGTATATTTATTGAAAACTGCCTTTTGAACCAATCCATCGAATTGTGCCTGCGCTGTCTTAGGATCCAGTCCATTTCCTTTTACTTTCGCTTTAAGCGTAATTTTTCCAATCGAATCGTTTTTTATCAATTTTCCTAAATCGAAGCCCAGCAAATAAACGGTCGCATCGTATTTCTCTTTTTTCTTAACACGCTGATCAAATAAACCATCGACTTTTGCATTTCCGAAACTACTGTTTAAAGCCAGATTGGTTTTGAAATTCTGAACAGAACCTTTGAATTTCCCCTGCAAGTTTAATTGAGAAGGCAACTGAATATTCTTTGGAATTGTTCCTGCGGGTACAAACGTATAGATATCTTTTGCAGTACTCGAAACTTTCTTAATATTCAGATCGTAATACGCTTTTTGGGCATCCGGCAATCCTTTTATTTTTCCCGAAAGAGAAACTCTTGTCGTTCCTATTCCGCTCATTTCGAATTGTGGAATATCAAGATCTTTTATTTTTCCGCTTAAGCGTGTATTCAAATATAAAATCGCATTCGGATTACTTTTAAACGGATTTGTTTTTTGTAAATCGGGAGCAAAAAGTAAAATATCTTTAAACCCTATTTTCGACTGATTTAAATTCGCGTCTAAAGAAAGGTTTCCTAAGTCTTTAGAAATCGTTGCAATTGAAGAATAAGCTACTTTAACTTTGTTTTGAAGTAAAGTTTGAGGTGTTTTTAAATACAAATCATTCAGATATGCGTTTTTAGGCCCGTAAAAGAAATCCGTTTTTAAAGACTGGATTTGTAATCCGCTTTTTTCGTTTGCTGTTAATGCTTTTATGTTTCCGGAAATGGTATCGTTTCCGGAATATAGTTTCTCCGCTTTAAAGTTGAATTTATCTAAATCCAGATGACTGTAATCAATTCCTTTTAAAACTGGTTTTGACTGCATATCATCAAACCTGAAAGCGACATCCTGTATATCGACATTATTTAATTTTACTTTCCATCCGACCTGCTTAATTGCAGTTGAGTCTAAACTTGGCGTTTTGATTTGCTTGTCTTTTGTGCCTAATCTTAGGTTTCCTTTGAGATTTTTCAGTTCGAAAGTATCAAAATCTAAAAGCTGATTGTTCAAATCGATTGTATTAACTGATAAATCCAGATTGCCCAATTTTATCCCTGAATCTAATTTGGAATCTTTGTTATCATAAGCAATGTCAATTTTCGACAAACTGATTTTGCCTAATTTTAAATTAAAGTCTTTTCTTTTCGAAATGGTATCAGCGGTTTCTACCGATACTTCGGCAATTTTTTCTACTGCATCCTGATTTAAGACGAGTTTTAATCCATCTAAAGCAATGTTCGGAATATCGAAATTCATTTTATCCAAATCAAACTTCTTGAATTTGGTATCGAAATGTGTTAGTCTGACTTTGATATCATTCTTCGAAAAATCGTCTTTAAAATTGAACCTGACATTATCCAGATTTACTTTTACAACTGATATTTTGAAAGGCTTACTCTCCGGATCTTCTACTTTTGGCTCTTTTGATTCGAAAGCTTTTATGATATAATCGAAATTGAAAACACCTTGTTTGTTTCTTGAAATATTGGCTGTTACATTTTCAAGCGAAACCGAATTGATTTCGAGTTCACTGCTTACCAGTTTAAACAAATCAACATCGACTTCTAAACGTTTACCCGCCAGAAGAGTATCTTTTTTTTGATCTTCAAAATAGAAACCCTCCAGAACTACATCTTTTGGAAATTTAATCGAAATATGATCTAGCGAAACTTTGGTTTTAATCTTTTTATGCAGATAAGTAATCGCCTTGTCTTTAGCATAATTTTGAATGGATGGAACCTGGATTAAAACAATTAGAAGCAATAAAAGTGCAATGATAGAAACCACGCACCAAAGTAGTATACGTAGTGTTTTTTTAAGAAAATGAATTGGTTTCTTATTCATAAGTCAATAAAACACGAATTAAATTAAAGTTGCGTTATTATAAGGCTGTATTGATACAGCCTACAAAATTGTGAATTTTAAACCTTAACAATTTACATAATTATGCGCAATTATTCTAAAATTTTACGTACAAATAATTATTTTCTTACTTTTAAATAAGACATAGACCAGCTAAGACACTAAGGGATTTATTTGAGATAAAGTTTAATGTTTTAAAAATTGTCCCTTTAAAATCTGATATGTAACCCTTTTTTTTCTATACCCTTTATCTTCTCCTGTAATTTCGCTAAGAATTTTTGATGTTGTTCAGATTCAGGATTGAAGCTTCGATGGAGCAGGCTTTTTTGGATTTCTGAAACTTCCTGCATCGTCAAAATACTAGTTTCACTAATATAATTTTCACTGAAAAGCTTCCAGATATAATCAATAGCAATTTGATTAGGATGCAGCATATCTTCGGAATAAAAACGATAATCCCTAAGTTCATCCATCATAATTTCGTAAGAAGGGAAATAGTTATAAGTGATGAGTTGCGAGTGATGAGTTTTTAGGACCTGGTGAAGTGCGGCAAACAAATGCGATTTACTCAGTTGATTTTCTGCAAAACCATCTTTAATGTGACGAACAGGAGAAACAGTAAAAATGAAATTTATGCCGGGATTTAAACTCACAATACAATCAATTGTATTTTGAATGCTTTTCTGAATTACATCAACAGGTAATAATTCTTTTGAGAATTGTTTTTGCGGCACTTTATGGCAATTGGCTACAATTTCATTACTTTCTATATTTCTGTAAATCCAGGAAGTTCCAAACGTAATAATAATATGCGTGGCTTCTTTTAACTGCTTATAGGTTTCGGAAATAGCTTTATTTAAAGTTTCGAGTAATTCCTGCCGATCCCGATTACTTAAATCAGAATGTACTTCATAACTGTGCCAGCGTTCATTATAGAAGAAAACATCTTTTTCTGTATATAATTCCTGTTTGATTATTCTGCTAATTATTTTATCAATAGAAACCGGATTAAAAATAATCCCAAACGGATTGGTTTCATTCTGAAATTTAAAATAATCGAATTTCTCTGCCATATTTTCTGCAAAGCAAGAACCAATAGAAATTATCTTCGAATTATAATCAATTGGATTATTGGTTTTAGAAATTGGTATTTGAGTTCTGAATTGCATTGTTTTTTTATTCAAAAATACATTTTAAAACTCATTTACAGATCAAAAAAAATCCCCAACATCAATTATTATTGATGATTGGGGATTGATCATTGCATTAAAAGCTAATTAATAACTAATCTCTAATTTAAAAGAATCTTTAGCATCTCCGGAGAATACTTCAGTTAAGAAATTATTGGCATTGTATTTATTAGTAGTAGTTACAGTTGCTGTTTGAGTAAGTACACCTTTACTATCATAAGTTTGGGTAACATTTTTTACTGTATTATTTACTGAATAAAAATCGAAATCACTATCTAAGTCCAATAAAAGTTTTACACCAGTTACATTAGTAAAAGGACTTTTCTTATCATCAAAGGTACTTGTAATTTTTTCTGATCCTGCATCGCTATATTCTGTAGAAACAAGATTTCCGTTCAAAAAAGTATAAGTAGTAGTGCCATCTAATGGAATTTCTACTTTATTAACTATTACAGATGATTTTGCAGTAATAGTACCGTTTGCATTATGCACAAAAGTTAATTTTGGCTGATTCGTTTTATTAGCTTCTCTTGTAGTAATTTTAGAAACTAATTTACCTCCTTCATATGCATAAACATCAGTAGAGTACAAAACACTTGAACGGTATAACTCAACTTTAGTTATAACATCACCTGTATAAGTATAAACAGTTCTGGAAGCATCTGTAGTAGCGATGTCTTTCAACTTGTTCCCGTCATAAGTTAAAGTATACTCAAGACTTCCCGATTTTCCATTTTCAACAGTTGTTTCAACAATTTTTTTTGGTAATAATGTTTCAGATGCAACATCTGTTGAATCATCACTAGAACAAGAAGAAATAAGCACCATAGATAAAGCGCTAAAAAGGCATAAAATTTTTTTCATTTTGATTGGTTAAATTTATTATTGCAGCAAACTTAAGGGAACCCAAAATCATAACCTTACGGGATCCCACATTAAAACTAAAAAAAACAGATCATATAATTTATACTCTTCTTAATGCACTAATAAGAAACAACATAGGTAAATTACGGCCTTAGCAAGAAAATTAGCCAAAAAGCAAAACACCACATAACACGGCTATTTTCTTAGGCTTTTTATGGTTCCAGTATTAAAAAATATGTTTCATAAAAAATTAAAATATTCAAGACTTAAAAAAAGTACACTGCTAATTTCAGTTGTAAAAAAATTACATTTTTAATAACAAAAAGCAGCTTTACAAACTAAAACAATTGCTTACTTTTGCATCTCTCTTATTTTTTAAACTCACACATGAAATTATTATATTCTTATATAATCAAACACAAAATGCTTTTGTTTTTTGCTTTGATTATGGCTGCTATAAACATCTGTTTCAGCTTATCAGATTCCATTATTACCGGTAAATTAATGCAGGATTGCGGCGTTGGATTACATAAATACGCCGGAAACGAAATGGGTTTTATTAAATCTTTATCATTCTGGTTAGGACTTTCGCTTGGTGCTGCAATGATATCCCGAATTACCAAAAACTTTCAGGATTATTTTACGAATGTCGTGATTCAGCGAACGGGTGCACAAATGTACACAGACGGAATAAAGAAGTCTCTCGACTTGCCTTATGCCGAATTCGAAGATCAAAGAAGTGGTGAAACCCTGAGCAAACTAACAAAAGTGCGCTCCGATTCTGAAAAATTAATTACGCTTTCTATTTCCTTAATTTTTCAAACGATTATAGGTTTCATATTCGTCATTGTTTATGTGGCCCGAATTGACTATCGTATTTCGCTTATCTTTTTAATTACAGCTCCTATTATTGCAGTAATTAGTTCTTACCTGGGTAAAAAGATCAAAATCGTTTCCAGAAAAATTGTGAATCAGACAAATGCTTTAGCGGGTTCCACGACAGAAAGTTTAAGAAACATAGAATTGGTAAAAAGTCTTGGATTAACGTATCAGGAAGAAAAACGTCTGAATTTAAACACCTTTAAAATCCTTCAGCTCGAACTGGAGAAAATCCGTTTTATCAGAAGTTTAAGTTTTATTCAGGGTACAACCGTACACTTTTTAAGAACTTGTGTTGTTTTTACTTTGTATTATTTCTTATTCGGACAAAAAATAATCGTGGGGGATTTACTAACAATGGTATTTTTTACCTTCTTTATTTTTGGCCCTTTACAGGAACTTGGAAATTTCATTATTGCATTGAATGAAACCAAAGTTTCTATGGAAAATTTCAAAACCTTGTTGAGTGCTCCAAAAGAATTTCGTCCGAAAAACCCAAAGCACGTTGGGGCAATTCAGTCTTTGTTATTTTCGAATGTGAGTTTTCAGCATAAAACTGCTAAATTCAAAGCGGTTGAAAATATTAATTTTGAAATCAAACAAGGTCAAACTGTGGCCTTTGTCGGGCCTTCGGGTTCCGGAAAAACAACTTTAGTAAAACTATTGGTCGGATTGTATACGCCTGCAGAAGGCGAAATATTATATAATGAAATTGATTCTACTGAAATTGATTTATTAGATCTAAGAAAACAATTGGGGTTTGTTACGCAGGATGCTCAATTATTCTCAGGAACGATTCGCGAGAATTTATTGTTCGTAAAACCTAATGCAACCGATGAAGATTTGTATGACGCGCTAAAAAGAGCAAGCTGCGAAAAACTACTAAGACGTGCTGAAGATGGTTTAAACACTACCATTGGAGAAGGTGGAATTAAGGTTTCCGGTGGAGAAAAACAACGTTTATCTATTGCACGTGCTATTCTAAGAAATCCAAATTTATTGATTTTTGACGAAGCAACTTCTGCTTTAGATTCTATTACCGAAGAAGAAATCAATGCCACAATCAGAAACATCTCTGACAAAAACAGAATCACCGTTTTAATTGCCCATAGATTGTCAACCGTAATGCATGCCGATAAAATATTTGTTTTAGAACAAGGTAAAATTATTGAATCAGGTAAACACGAAGATTTAATTGTTGAAAAAGGTTTGTACTACGCTATGTGGCGCCAGCAAATTGGAGAAAGAAAATAACTTTTTATTTAATCTCGTAAAGCTGCGAAGTCGCGAAGTTTTTTTAACCTTTGCGGCTTTACTTTTTTATTAATAAGTTTTTAAGTTTAAAAATTAGAGATTAGAAACTACTCTTTTGATACCCAATTTAATGATTGGAACATTAAAATTTATAAGCAGCCCTAATTTCATTTTTGTTATTTTAAGATAAGTCGTGAAACAAGATTGCCTCATATACTGATTCTAATAATCCTGGACCAGGCTTCACGTGTACATTATAACAAACATCAACCACAACAGCCGAAATCTCATTTTCTGTCATATTAAGTTCTTTATAAATAAACAGAAAAAAAATTACAAAAAATCACGAAAACACAAATTAAAAAAACTTTGCGACTTCGCAGCTTTGCGGGATTACTATAAAACTTTAAAATTTATTTCACAAATTAACATCACTAAAACGAAAACCCCTTTCAATTTACCGAAAGGGGTTTCTGTTTTAAATATTATTTTTCTTAATATGTATATTCATAAGTTTCATCCCCACTTACTGATTTGAGTAAATAGTTATTAGAATTATAAGTATTTTCATAAACCGTAACTTCTCCAGTTTTTTCAGTTATTTTCACTACATTATTAAGTGAGTTAGCCTCTTTATCAAAAATATCAGAATCCAATAATAAAGTATAACCTAAAACATTTTTAAAAGGACTATACTTCGTATCATATTCAATTGTATTACTATAATCATCAAATTCAGCCTTAATTATATTTCCATTAGAATCTAAAGTTAAAACACTGGATGAATCTTGTATCTCATCTTGCGTTACAGGATTGATCAGAACTGTAACAGTCGAAATTGTTCCATTTGCATTATAAACGTAAGTCTTTTTTTTACTTGATGAGTTATCCGAAGAAACTTCTAAATAAGACTTTAATTTATTATTTTCATATGCAAAAGTTGTAGTAGTTGAATGTGTCGCACCTTCATAACTTTCAGTATAAACTGCTTTCGAAATAAAATCTCCCGCGTATGTAAACACCGTTTTACTTCCATCATCATATGTCAAACTAACAATTTTGTTCCCATCATATACATAACTTATAGTACTGCTATCGTCGGGATGAGAAGCATAAGTATATTTTTCTGTTTTAGGTAATAATAATACTGTTGATGAATCATCATCATCTTTAGAACATGAGCTAAAAGCAACTAACGAAGCTGCTAAAAAATAAAATAAATTCTTTTTCATAATATCTTGTTTAAATTATCGTGCAAAAGAAAACATTTTCGTTTTGAATAAACCACCCTATAAGTTATTAGAATAACACTTTAGGACATAATTTTAAACAAGTTTTTCCAAAAACACAAAACCCGACAGGTTTTAAAAACCTGTCGGGTTAACTTTATCTAGATTTTAAATTCTTAGATCCTAAACTACTTTTAAAAAACTTACTTCACGAAATCAACTGCGTGAACCAAAGCCTGTGCAATTCCGTTTGCATTTTTACCTTTTCCGGATGCAAAGAAAGGCTGACCTCCTCCGTTTCCTTCAATATATTTTCCTAATTCTTTGATCACTGCATTTGCATTTAAGCTTTTTCCCGCTACCAATTCTTTAGAGATGTAACAATGAATATTAGGCAGGCCATCTTCTACTGAAGCTAAAAACACAAAAGAATCTGCTTTAGAGCTTCCTAAAGCTGAAGCTAAATCTTTCGTTGAAGCCATGCTTAAATCTACTTGTTTGGCAAGGAAATTGATTCCGTTTACTTCCTGGAAATCTTTCTCCAATTCAGTTTTTAAAGCACCAACTTTTTCTTTAAGTAATTGCTCCACTTGCTTTTTCAACTTAGCATTATCATCCTGTAAAGAAGCCACTGATTTTAAAATATCCTGCGGATTTTTTAATGTTTCTTTTATTTCAGATAAAGTATTCTCCTGATTTTGATAGAAGCCTTTTACCGCATCACCTGTAATTGCCTCAATACGACGAATTCCAGCCGCTACTGCTCCTTCAGAAATAATTTTGAAATGCCAGATTTCTGCTGTGTTTTTCACGTGAATTCCACCGCAAAGTTCTTTACTGTCACCAAATTCAATCATACGGACATTATCTCCATATTTTTCTCCAAATAAAGCCATTGCACCTTTCTCTAATGCTTCTTTAATCGGAATGTTTCTGTGTTCTACCAATTGTAATTGTGCTTCAATCTGCGCATTTACACTTGCTTCAACCTGACGTAATTCATCCTCTGAAACTTTAGAAAAATGCGAAAAGTCAAAACGCAAATAGTTCGGGTTGACCAATGACCCTTTTTGCTCAACGTGAGTTCCAAGAAGGTTTCTCAAAGCCAAATGCATTAAATGCGTAGCCGAGTGATTTTTAGAAGTTGAAGTTCTTAAATCGGTATTTACTTTTGCTGTAAAACCGGCTTCAATATTTTCAGGCAATTGTTTTGCAAAATGCAAAATCAAATTGTTCTCTTTCTTCGTATCAATGATTTCGATTGTCTCGTTTGCAGAAATTAACGTTCCTTTATCACCCACTTGTCCTCCACCTTCAGGATAGAATGGCGTGTTATCTAAAACGATTTGATATAAAATTCCGTCTTTCTTAGAATCTACTTTACGAATTCTGGTGATTTTTACGTCGTTTTCTACCTTGTCATAACCTACAAATGTTTCTACGTTTCCTGGAATCAAAACGGTCCAGTCTTCTGTTGAAACTTCTGATGCTGCACGCGAACGATTTTTTTGTTCCTGCATTGATGCATCAAATTCTATTTCGTTAAGAGACATTCCTTTTTCTTTCAGGATCAAAGCGGTTAAATCTTTCGGGAAACCGAAAGTATCGTACAATTCAAATGCTTTAGCTCCGGAAACTTCAGATCCTGAAGTCTGTGCAATTACGTTATCTAATAATTGTAATCCCTGATCAAGAGTTCTCAAGAAAGAAGCTTCTTCTTCGCGAATTACATTGGTAACCAATTGTTGTTGCGATTTGATTTCCGGGAAAAATTCTCCCATTTGGCTGGCTAAAACTTCTACCAGTTTATTGATAAAAGGTTCTTTGGTATTCAGGAAAGTAAATCCGTAACGAATAGCACGACGCAAAATTCTGCGAATTACATAACCTGCTCCGGTATTGGATGGCAATTGTCCGTCGGCAATGGCAAAAGCAACAGCACGAACGTGATCTACCACTACACGAATCGCGATATTGGTTTTATTTTGCTCTTCACTAATGTTTTTAATTTCATTAGAGGTATATTTTAATCCTGTAATTTGCTCTACTTTCGCGATAAGCGGTGTAAAAACATCGGTATCATAGTTTGATGTTTTACCTTGCAAAGCCATACACAAACGCTCAAATCCCATTCCGGTATCTACGTGTTGTGCAGGAAGTTTTTCTAAAGATCCATCAGCTTTACGGTTGAATTCCATGAATACATTGTTCCAGATTTCTACCACTTGCGGGTGATCATTATTAACCAGACTTTTTCCTGGCACTTGTGCTTTCTCTTCTGCTGAACGTAAATCAACATGAATTTCAGAACAAGGTCCGCAAGGTCCCTGATCTCCCATTTCCCAGAAATTATCTTTTTTATTTCCAAGGATAATTCGGTCTTCATCAACTAATTCTTTCCAGATATCCCAGGCTTCCTGATCAAAAGGAACATTTTCTTCTTTATTTCCTTCAAAAACAGAAACGTAAATATTTTCTTTTGGAATTTTATATACTTCCGTCAATAATTTCCAGGAGAAATTAATGGCTTCTCTTTTAAAATAATCCCCAAACGACCAGTTACCCAACATTTCAAACATGGTATGATGGTAGGTATCAATTCCAACTTCTTCAAGATCATTTTGCTTTCCGGCGACACGAAGACATTTTTGCGTATCGGCTATTCGTTTGCTTTTTGGAGTTGAATTTCCTAAAAAATATTCTTTAAACTGGGCCATTCCCGAGTTATTGAACATTAAAGTTGGGTCATCTTTAAGCACAATAGGAGCCGACGGAACGATTAAGTGTCCGTTGCTTTTAAAAAAATCTAAAAATTGTTTACGTACGTCTTGTGATTTCATGTTATAATTAGAAAATGTGATAATGTGATAATGTGATAATTTGAAAATTAAAAAATGTGTTAATTTGAAAATGTGATAATTAAATAATTTTTAAATAAAAAATTTGAAGTTCACAACAATAAATTTCTCTTTTAAGGCATTATCTAATTATCAAATTGACACATTATCTAATTATTTTATTCTTGAAAAAAGCTGCGAACAACTGAAACATTTATTAAATTTGTTCGACTAACTATTTTACAAGCTGCAAAAATAGGGTATTTTAAAATATGGCGAAAGTAAAATATTATTACGACTCAGAAAATCTGGCTTATACAAAGATAAAAACCAGAAAAAGAATCAAAATCGGTTACGCTTTACTGTTTTTGCTGGCCGCTGCACTATTTGGGTTTTTAGTTTTTGTACTTTTAATCAACACTCCTTATTTCGAAACTCCAAAAGATCGTTTACAGGCACGTGAAATTGAAAATTTGAAATTACAATATGCCATTTTGAACAAAAAAATGGATGAAATTGATGATGTAACGGAATCACTGGAAGACAGAGACAATAATATTTACAGGGTTTACTTTAACAAAACCGAGATTCCGGATTCTATTCGAAAAGCAGGTTTCAGAGACCCTAAACGGTATAAAGATTTAGAAGGGTATAACAACTCGCAACTGGTTTTAAATACCACAAAAAGAATTGACAGATTGTCAAAAGAACTAGCCATTCAATCCCAATCATTAGATGAGATTTTGAAACTGGCCAGTACTAAAGGAAATTTATTACTGGCGATCCCGGCCATTCAGCCCGTTCGAAATGAGAATTTAAAACGAATGGCTTCCGGTTTTGGATATCGAACGGATCCTTTTACGAAAGTACGAAAAATGCATAACGGAATGGATTTTACCGCTAATACAGGCTCTCCAGTCTATGCTACAGGTGATGGTGTTGTAGAAAGAGCAGATAACTCGGCTTCGGGATTTGGAAATCACGTTGTCATCAGGCATGGTTTTGGATACGAAAGTTTGTATGCTCATTTAAGCAAATACAATTGCAGAGCCGGTCAACATGTAAAACGCGGGGATGTCATTGGATATGTGGGAAGCACTGGCAGATCCGAAGGTCCGCATTGCCATTATGAAGTGCATAAAGATGGTAAAGTCGTGAATCCCCTGAATTTCTATTACGGAAATATTTCGGCGGTAGAATATGTGGCGATTTCGCAAATGGCAAATCAGGAAAACCAGTCATTAGATTAATACTTCAAAAAGTCGTATTTTTGAAATTAAAATAGAAAATTAAAAATCATGCATATTGAGCTTTCAAAGGATAAAAGATATTTTAGTATTGGCGAAGTGGCCAAAGCTTTTAATGTCAATGCATCATTGATCAGGTTTTGGGATAGTGAATTTGATATTTTAAAACCTAAAAAGAATGCCAAAGGCAACAGAATGTTTACCCCAGAAGATATTACCAATTTACAATTGATTTATCATTTGGTTAAAGAAAGAGGTTTTACACTCGAAGGTGCAAAAACACATTTAAAAGAAGGTCAGAAGAAAACATTAGATAAATTCGAAATAATACGTAAATTAGAGACGATAAAAACACAATTAAACGAAATTAAGAACGAATTATAGTATATTTATTAAAAAAAATTTAGAAACAAACTTAAATCAAAACAGATATGAAAAAATGGTTAATCCCTGTAGGAATTATTGTTGTACTAATTGCTATTATTGCTTTTTGGTCAATTGGAATTAAAAATACTGGTTTACAAAAAAATCAGGCAGTTAATAAAGAATGGGGAAATGTTAGCACTACTTATCAAAGAAGAAATGACCTAATTGGAAACTTAGTAAATACTGTAAAAGGTGCTGCAGATTTCGAAAAATCAACTTTAACAGCAGTTATTGAAGCCCGTGCAAAAGCAACATCTGTAACAATTGATCCAAGCAATGTAACTCCGGAACAATTAGCGCAATACAACCAGGCTCAAAGCGGGGTATCTTCTTCTTTGTCAAGATTATTAGTTTCTGTTGAACAATATCCAACATTAAAAGCAAATGAGAATTTCCTAAAATTGCAAGATGAACTGGCGAGTACAGAAAATCAGATTTTAACAGCAAGAACGCGTTTTAATGAAGCAGTACAGGACTACAATGGTTATATCCTTTCTATCCCAAACAAATGGTTCTTAGGAGAATATAAAGAAAAACCATATTTCGAAGCTGTTGCAGGTGCTGATAAACCAGTTGAAGTAAAATTCTAAATTTAGATTCGTAAGACTTCTTAGAACCTAAGATCCAGTCTGAAAATCTAACATCTAATGATCTAAAATCTAAAATAACTCCAATGTCAAAAGTAGAAGATTTTTTAACCAAAGAAGAAGAGCAGGAAATCGTTGAAGCTATTCGCGTGGCTGAAGAAAATACTTCTGGCGAAATAAGAGTACACATAGAAAAAACAACTTCTAAAGCTCATTATGACCGGGCTTTAGAAGTTTTTCATGAATTAAAAATGAATGAAACCCAGCAACAAAACGGAGTTTTATTTTACTTTGCCGTTGCAGATAAAAGCTTTGCAATTTGCGGGGACAAAGGTATTCATGATGTTGTTACAGCTGATTTTTGGGATTGTACCAAAGACATAATGGCAAATCAGTTTAAATCAGGAAACTTTAAGCAAGGTATTGTTGATGGGATTTTAAATGCCGGTGAACAATTGAAAAAATACTTTCCTTCGCTTGAAGGTGATACCAACGAATTATCTAACGAAATCTCAAAAGGATAAATAATGAAAATTTCCAAAAACAAAATATCTCATTCAAAAGGACTTTTTCAGTTTACCTTTTTGCTAATCGCTTTTTTTACTACCAGCTGTATTTTTGCCCAATTTACAATTCCGGATAAACCAAGTTTTCAAACTTCAGTTTATGATTATGCGAATGTTTTAAGTGCATCCGAAAAAGCGCAGCTCGAAGAAAAACTTATTCGTTATTCAGATTCTACCACAACACAAATTGTAGTAATTACAATAGAAAGTTTAAAAGGCGAAGATGTTAGTCAACTGGCCACAAAATGGGGACAAACCTGGGGAATTGGAGGAACGGCTAAAGATGATAATGGTGTTGTTATTTTATTGGCTAAAGCCGAAAAAAAGATAGCAATCAATCCTGGCTACGGTGTTGAAGATCGTTTGACTGCCGGAATTGGCGGAACAATCATTCGAAACATTATTATTCCGGAATTTAAAGCAGGAAGCTTTTACAATGGTCTGGACAAAGGAACTGATGCTATTATTGATGTTTTTAAAGGAAAATTTAAAGGCGAACGCAAGCAAACCAAAGAAAGTAACTTTCCTATAATCCCCTTTATTATAATTGTTGTAATTGTATTAATTTTACTGTCAAGAAATAAAAAAGGCGGTGGAGGAAATTCAGGTAACAGTGGCGGCGGCCCCAGCCTTTTAGATGTTATTCTTTTAAGCAGTCTTGGCAGAAGTGGCGGAAGCGGCTTTGGCGGAGGTTTTGGAGGCGGATCATCCGGCGGCGGCGGAGGCTTTGGAGGAGGTTTTGGCGGAGGCGGATTCTCCGGTGGAGGTTCTAGCGGAGGCTGGTAAAATGTTTTAGTTTCAGGTTTCAGGTTTTTCTTGTTTCAGGTTGAAATTAAAATGATAATGCTCAGTGTAAAAAATTACAATTCATAATTTATAATTCAAAGATAGATGTTATCACATAAAGCAAAATATGCCCTTAAGGCCTTACTTTATTTAGCAGAACAAGACGAAAATCACATTTCTCGAACAATAGAAATTGCTGATGGCGCCAATATTCCTAAAAAGTTTTTAGAGCAAATTTTATTAGACCTAAAACGAGGACGTTTTGTGAGTAGTAAGCAAGGAAAATTTGGCGGATACTATCTGATACGTTCCAAAAACGACATTACTTTAGCCGAAATTCACCGTTTATTTGACGGTGCAATTGCGCTTTTACCATGCGCTTCGTTAAACTTTTACGAACCATGCTCAGATTGCAAAACTGAGGAAGAATGCAGCTTAAGACACGGTTTAATGATCATACGTGACGAAACTCTTAAGGCAATGCAAGGCATTACAATCGCCTCATTAGTAAAGAAATAAAAAAATATTTCTTAATTCCTAGTAAATCTATAGAATTTACATATATTTGCAAAAAAATCAACTAACCAATTTACAAATTTTAACCATATGAAAGTAAATTACAATCGATCAGGTGTGTCAAAAAATCTTTTGCAAAAAAAACAAAATAGTCAATTCACTACTGTGAAAAACAATTCTTCTATGATGTGTATGTGCTGGTAAAAAAAATTTAATTTAAATTCTACTAATCACATATACTTAATATAAAAATGAAAAATTCTATAAAAAATATACTTACAGTACTTTCTATTTTAACTTTCTCATTATCATTTGCACAAAACATTGAAGGTGTAGTTAAAACAAGTGAAAACATTCCGTTAGAAGCCGCTAATGTTGTTATAAAAGGAACAACTTCTAATACTACTACAGATGCTAACGGAAAATTCACACTAAATACCAAAGGAAAACTTCCGTTGACTATTTTAGTTCAGTACGTAGGATATAAAACTACAGAAATCGAACTTACTGATTTGCCAACAGCACCATTACAAATAACCATCAAAGAAGAAAATGAACTTATTGAAGTTGTGGTTTCTTCAAGACGAAGAATAGAAAAAGTTCAGGATGTGCCCATTGCCATATCCGTTATTACTGGTAAACAAGCTGAGCAAACAGGAGCTTTTAATGTGAACCGTATTAAAGAATTGGTTCCATCAGTACAACTTTACTCATCAAATCCAAGAAATACAGGAATCAACATCCGTAGCCTTGGCTCTCCTTTTGGACTTACAAATGACGGTATTGATCCGGGAGTTGGATTTTATGTAGATGGTGTCTATTATGCCCGTCCGGCTGCCACAACTTTAGATTTTATTGATGTAGAGCAAATAGAAGTGCTGCGTGGACCACAGGGATCATTGTTTGGTAAAAACACTACTTCGGGAGCATTTAACATTACTACCCGTAAACCAAGTTTTACTTCAGGTGCAGATTTTGAAGTAAGCTACGGAAATTATAATTTTCTACAAGCCAAGGCATCTGTAACGGGAGCTTTAGGAAAAAAAGTAGCCGGTCGTTTATCTTTCTCCGGTACACAACGTGATGGTCTTATCGACAACGTTGCTACAGGAAGACCTACAAATACCTTAAACAATCAGGGAATTAGAGGTCAGTTACTTTGGACTCCAACAGTAAATACAAACATTATATTAGCGGCAGATATTACAACACAACGTCCTGACGGATACGCTCAGGTTGTTGCAGGTGTTGCACCTACACAAAGACCTGCTTATCGCCAGTTTGATGCTATTATTAAAGATTTGAATTATCAGCTTCCAAGCCTAAATGCTTTTGATCGTAAAATTGATCATGATACTCCATGGCGTTCAGGACAGGATATGGGTGGAATCTCTCTTAACATTGATACAAAAATTGGATCAGGAACACTTACTTCAACAACAGCATGGCGTTTTTGGAACTGGGATCCATCAAATGACAGGGATTTTACAGGATTACAGGTATTGGCATTATCTCAAAACCCTACAAGACAAACTCAATTTACACAAGAAGTTCGTTACGCAGGGCAGCTTACCTCTAAAATAAGCGGTGTTGTGGGTGCATTCTTTATTGATCAAACATCACAAACAGACGGAACAGAAGAATCAGGTAATGCACAGTGGAGATTTGCACAAAGTACAACCAGCGCATTATGGAAAACTCCGGGGCTTTTTGAAGGATACGGAATCAAAACGGATGCTAATATCAGATCTTCAAGTGCGGCAGTATTTGGTCAGATTGACTGGGCTATTACAGATCGTTTACATATTTTACCAGGTTTAAGATATAATTTTGATAAAAAAGACGCGCATTATGCCCGTACAACATACGGAGGTTTGCAAACTACTGATCCTGCATTATTGGCTTTGAAAAAACTGGTTTATTCAGATCAGGCATTTGACTCCAGTACTGACAATACTGACTTTTCAGGAAATTTAACTTTAACTTATAAAGTTTCAGACAAGATCAATGCCTATGCTACTTATGCTAAGAGTTACAAACCAGTTGGTGTAAACGTAGCAGGCCTTCCTACTGATTCAAAAGGTGCTCCATTACTGGATCTTGCAGTCATTAAACCGGAAAAAGTAAATCATTATGAAGTAGGTATAAAAACTTCTCCATTTAGAAATTCTGTATTTAATCTTGCTTTCTTTAATACTGATATTAAAGATTTCCAAACCAATGTTCAGGCAGCTGAATTAGGTGTAAACCGTGGATATCTTGCCAATGCGGACAAAGTACGTGTAAGAGGTGCCGAACTTGATGCTAGTTTTGTTATAAGCCAACACTTAACTATAAATGGTGCTGCCACTTATACTGATGGTAAATATGTAAAATTTACAAATGCACCACTTCCATTAGAAGAAACAGGAGCTCCGGTAGCTTTTAAAGATGTTTCCGGAACTGATTTACCAGGTGCTTCAAAATGGGCAGGATCTTTAGGAGGTGAATTATCTAATAATGCAAAATTCTTCGGAAACTCCGGAAAAGTATTCCTTGCTTTAGATTCTTACGCCCGTTCTGAATTTTCTTCAAGCCCATCGGCTTCAAAATATTTAGTAGTGCCGGGTTATGCCATCTTTAATGCCCGTTTAGGTTTCCGTGCTTCTCAAGGTTTATCTGTTCATTTCTGGGGACGTAACCTTTTAAATAAAGATTACTACGAACAATTATTGCCTGCCGGTGGAAACACAGGACAATATGCAGGAGTAATTGGAGATCAGAGAACTTATGGCGTGACACTGAAATATTCATTGTAAGCAATTATTTAATTTTCAATATATCAAACGAGGTAGCTTAAAAAGTTATCTCGTTTTTTTTATGGAATCAAATTTTTAAAATCACAAAATAGCATTTAAAACAAGTTTTATTGTTCAGCAGATGCATTTTGATTTGTATATATTCGCAGCCTGAATTGATACAAACTGAATGAAAGTTCTCAGATTATTATTATTTACAGGTTTAATAAGTCCTTTTTTATCGGCACAAAGCCCAAAAAGGACAGAACACCAAACTTTAACCTGGATACGGTATTACAATATTTTGCCTATAACCGAAAAATGGGCTATTCACTCTGAGTTTGACAACAGAAGTTTCCTAAATCCTATTCATGAGAATTTATTTGTTATAAGAGTTCAGGGAAGATATCGAGTTCATAAAAACATTGATTTAGGCAGCGGTCTTGCTTATTTTAATGTCAATACACAAGATCCTGATGTTGATCCTGATTTTTCTATTCCGGAATACAGAATTCAACAAGATGTTACTTTTATTAACGATATTGCTAAAATCACTTTTCACAATCGTTTTCAGCTTGAAGAACGTTTCATTCAAAAAGCAAGTAAAACGGCATTAATAGATGATTTTTCTTTTGCTTACCGGTTTAGATACCGATTACAGTCGACTTTTGATCTCTGGAAGAAAGAAAAACGAAGCTTAAAAGCAACCATTTCTGATGAAGTCCTGTTTAATTTTGGAAAAGATAATAGAAGAAATACTTTCGACCAAAACCGAATTTACTTGGCATTACGATATCATTTCAATCCCAATACAGGCTTAGAAGCCGGATACTTAAACAGTTTTCAAAGACGTTCGAGCGGAGTAGATTTTTATGATCGTGACATCATCCGATTTACACTTTATCACAGAATAAACAGGAAACCAAAGATTTAGAAAAAATAATACAAAAATTCCAATAGAACGATGTTTGGCGAAACGGAATTTAAATTCAAAAAAAAGACGCACTGCTTAGACTGCACCCAAATAGTGTCTAACTTTTTGGGGGCAGTTCATGCTGTGCGTCTCTACCTAAAACCTTTGAACCTCTGTCACTTTGCCCCTTTCAACCTTTGAACCTTTATTAATCCATTCTCTGTCTTTTCTTCCCTCCTTTTTCAGCACCTGCAAAATTTCCAATTTTATAACTTAGAGAAAACATTACATAACGTTTCAGAACTGTATTTTCTTCATCACGGATCGAGGTCGCTGAAATCGTTCTTGTAGCACTCAGGTTCTGATTCAAAACATCATAAACTTTTACTTTGGCATATACTTTTTTATCAAAGAAACCATAAGACAAACTGGTATTCCATAAATAAAAATCTTTTTTGAAATTGCTCGAGATACTAGAATTGTACGTGTAACCAAAATCATTCCCGAAAATTAAGTTTGCAGGCCAGTAACTTGTGGTTTGCAAATTAATTCTATGCACTACATTTGAGCTTGCATCTCTGGAAGAATTTTCATAATTGGTTTGATTGTACGATAAACTATAGGATGGCGAAACCACAAGAACTTCTCCATATTCATAAGTCAAATTAATCTTTGGCGTTATCGCAGTCGATTTTGCATTATATAAAACTGCATTGGTAAAACCTTTATCAAATGAGTAACTTCCGTTTAATCCAAAACCATATCTTAAAACGTGAGCATCCCTTTTTATAGACTGATTCCAGTTTCCACCAATAGATGTAGTATAAGTTCCTGATATGTTTACATACGTAGTGGTTCTTTTTCCGCTATCATCATAAATCGAAGTCGAAACTACGTCGTTATTATAGTAATCTCCTTTTACATACAAACTATAGCCTGAACGAGTACGGAAATCATAATTTCGGAAACTAAAATTAGCGCTGTTCTTTTCGATAGGATTCAAATCCGGATTTCCGGTTATGGTATTTAATGGATTGGTCAAATTCAAAACCGGCATTAATTGAACTGCCGATGGAAGCGCATTTGAATAATCATACTTGAATGTTAGATTCTTAGAACGGCTAAACTTATAACGTATCTGGAAATCCCCATAAGGTAAAGCATATCTTTTATTCAAATCTGTAGCATTGTTTAAATACAAAGAATGGTTGTCAAACTCCACAAGAGCGGTTCTGGAATTTAAGTTGACCGTAAACTTACTCTTCTGCCATGTAATTCCAACTTTTGGACTGAACGAATTTTGCTTTGAAGTTGTATAATTTGTCAAAGACTCATTTAGATCAGAATAAGATTGTGTTGCAGCATCGAAATCGAATGTTTTTACATCTTTCATTTCTTTGTTCCAGTCAAAATCAGATCCAAATCGTATTCTTAAAGAATCTGTTACAGGCTCTGTATATTCAAGTTCAAGCGAATAGGCATCGCTGCTGTTGTTGTTTAAACTCTTCTGGTTTCTATCGTCATTTAGTTTACCGTCCTGATAAAAAATAGTTTTCGAAAGATTTAGCGCTTCTGCATCAGTACTGGTATTATTATTATCAAAAACAAGACTAAAATTACGGGACTTTTTCTTAAAAGCTTTATTGAAATTAATTGTGTTTCCAAAACTGGTATTGGTACTTTCTGAATACGATTTAGCATTGCTTTCATTCAGAGATTCTCCATTTTCATCTTCAGAAAAACTGGACGAGGTTGCATTGCTGTTCGATCGGGATTGATTCACTTTAGGTACAATTACTAATCGCGTTGTGGGATCGATTTTATATTCTAATTCAAAATTAACATTGTTTCCTGTACTTTCATTTCTGGTTTTGGAATCCGATGAAGTAGCAATATTTCCGGTTGGCAAAAAACTAACCTGATCAGATTTACTTTCGTTATTATTAATCGAATTCGAAAAATTATAGCTTCCCATAGCCATTAAATTCTTCGACCAGTCATCAGAATAATTCAGTCCTGCCAAATTAGATTGCGTAATACCTTTACCGCTTCCTGAGCTGCCGCTGCTGCCTTTACTGTTTCGTCCGCCTCCCATATTATCAAATACCTCATCCTGGGCAAAACCGGTAGAATTAATGTTATTAGAGGAAGCCAATACACTTATCTTTTGTTTGTTATTGAAAAAATTCAAAAGGAGACTGCTTTCATAACGTTCGTCAGAACCATAACCGCCCAGTATTTTCCCAAAATAGCCTTTATTCTTCTTTTCATCAATCGTGATGTTGATGCTGGAATAATCCGACGTCGATTCTTGTTTCGAAAGTTCTTCTTTTTTCGTTTTAAAATCCGAAACCTGAATTTTTTTAATAATTTCTGCCGGAAGGTTTTTTAGCGCAATAGCCCCATCTTTATCAAAAAACGTTTTTCCGTTTACCAAAACCTGATTCACTTCCCTCCCGTTTACGGTAATTTTACCATCAGTCCCAACATCAAAACCGGGCAATTGTTTCAGCAAAGTCTCTACATTAGAGTCTGGGCGCACTTTATACGAAGCCGCATTAAATTCTAAAGTATCTTTTTTGATCGTTATTGGCGGAGCTTCGCTTTTGATAACTACATTATTTAAAGCATTTGCAGCTTCCAGTAAATACAATTTACCAAAGTCTTTGCTTTCCAGAAGTCCTTTTTCTTCCTCAAAATAAGGCTGATAGCCCATATAATTTACCTTTAGAAAAATAGGTTTATCGTATTTTTTGGTTTTAATGCTAAAAGCCCCGTTTTTATCGGTTGTAGCATATTCGATTACGGTAGAATCTTTAACGGTTGTAAAATAAACTGTAGCCAGTTCGAGTGGTAATTGTGTATTAATATCAACAACAGTTCCTTTAATGGTGATTTCATTCTGGGCAGTTGCCGAATAACAAAAAAGAGAAAAAATTAAGAAATAATAAATTTTGGTCATAAATGGTTAGTTAGAAAGTGTAAGACTCCAAAAAAGTCAAAAGGTTTAATTGTAATTTTAACATTTCTTTCAAATAGCATGCCATTTAGCTTCAGGTATATTCTTTGAGAAACGACAAGACATAAAAAATCCCCGTTGTAGCGGGGACTTTTTAATTTTATTTTTCTCTGATATAAATATCGATTGGTACTCCTGAAAAATCCCAATTCTCTCTGATTTTATTTTCAAGATATCTCTTATACGGTTCTTTAACGTATTGCGGCATGTTGGCAAAAAACACAAACTGCGGTGTTAACGTTGGCAACTGCATACAATATTTAATTTTTACATATTTACCTTTTGTCGCCGGTGGCGGATAAGCTTCAATTACCTTCAACATAAATTCGTTGAATTTTGAAGTTGGAATTCTTTGTTTTCTGTTTTCAAAAACCTGAACCGTAGCTTCTAATGCTTTCAACAAACGCTGTTTCGTTAAAGCCGAAACGAACAAAATTGGCACATCGGTAAAAGGCATTAATTCTTTCTTGATTTTCTCTTCGTAATCACGGGTCGACATGGTATCTTTTTCAACCAAATCCCATTTGTTTACTAAGATTACAACACCTTTACGGTTTTTCTCTGCCAACCAGAAAATACTTTGATCCTGGCCTTCAAATCCGCGGGTTGCATCGATAACCAAAATACAAATATCTGCATGCTCAATCGCACGTACAGAACGCATTACCGAGTAAAACTCTAAATCTTCCTTCACCTTAGCTTTACGACGGATTCCCGCAGTATCAACCAGATTAAATTCAAAACCAAAACGGTCAAATTTGGTATCAATTGCATCACGTGTTGTTCCTGCAATATCGGTTACCATGAAACGTTCTTTACCAATTAAGGCATTGATAAAGCTCGATTTTCCAGCATTCGGACGTCCTACAACTGCAAAACGAGGTAAAACTACTTCTTCCTGAACGGGTTCTGGTTTTTCCGGAAAAGCTTCAATTAAAGCATCCAATAAATCTCCTGTTCCACTTCCTGAAATACTGGCAAAAGTGAAATATTCTCCCAAACCAAGATTATAAAACTCAAGCGCATCTTTTTCACGCATAGCGTTATCGACCTTATTCACCGCCAATAAAACTGGTTTTGTTACTTTACGCAATAAGCGGGCAACAACGTCATCCATTGGTGTAATACCTTCCTCAACATCAACCACAAAAATAATAACATCAGCTTCATCGATAGCAAGCTCTACTTGTTTACGAATTTCTCCTTCAAAAACGTCATCAGATCCGCGAACATATCCGCCGGTATCAATTACAGAAAACTCTTTTCCGTTCCACTCGCTTTTACCGTAGTTTCTATCTCTGGTAACTCCAGAAACCGAATCTACAATAGCTTCTCTTCTTTGTATCAGCCTATTAAAAAGGGTTGATTTCCCTACATTAGGTCTTCCTACTATCGCAACAATGTTATTCATTTTTGTAAATTTTAGATTTTGAATCTTCCATTTTAGACTTTAATTTCCTAAAATTCTATCACTTATAAATTCAAAATGCTTTATTTTAATTTTTTGCAAAGGTAGTTAAAAAAGTGACTATCCCGAAGCTTCGGGACTAAGTTTCTAAGAACCTAAGTTTTTTATTATATTTCTTATTATTTTTCAGGAGCTATTTCCAGCTGTCCGCTATATCTTTTCCCGGCTAAAGAAGCCAGAAAAAGGATGCCGCTTCCATCTGGGCTAGGGCTTCAGGGTTACAAGAACCTCAGGCAATATTAAAAATCAATACGTTCTGATTATCTCAACAACCTGCTCTATCAATTTTCAGTAAGCGTTTTTTAATTATTTACACTTTTCATAATTATATTGTGGCCTCGCTCCCATTCTGTAAGAACTAAAAACACCTTTATTGGATAATTTTAAAGTTAATCCATCGTCTTCCTTTACATTAAAGAATTTAATATCCCTGATTTTTATTTTTGCCGAAATAACATCAACTGGCCCTATTTTATAATGACTAAACGGAAAAGGCTTGTCACCAAAATCCCAGTATATAAGTTCTTTTTTATCAAAATCAACATATGCCTTATTCTCTACATCACAAAACCTTCTGTTATTTGATAAAAACGCTTCGACCTGCTCTTCTGTATCTATTGGCACAAATTCTTTTTCCGGATCTGTGTACAAAACATCATCTACGGTATCCTGAGTAATACCCACCAAGTATTTATTATTTTTATAAATACTAAAATACAATGTCAGGACCCTGCTTTTATCTACAGACATGACATCGGCTCTGTAATTGCACATTTTTTCGAGCTGGCGAAATGGCTTTTTATCTTCGTCTGAGCGATTACTGTAAGTATCGTCAAAATCATCCAGACGGAATTTATTTTGATAGTTCACATAATAAAATCCTGTCTTTTCAAATTCTCCATCTCCCAAATATTTAGGAAATTTGCCAAATTCTACATTATCATAGATTTTAAAATCGAACCATTCGATCCAGTCATCAATTTTATCAGGGAAGCTCAAAATAGGATAATATCCATCTTTAACAAAGATGGCAATCCCAGCATTTTTATCAATAAACTTATTAATATTTGCGGCTTTATTTGTTTGAAATTGCTTTATAAATTCGTTTAAAAACAATCTCACCTCTTTATCAGAACAAGCCATTGTATCAAAAGCTACCGGGTCTTTCTCTACAATCGTTTCCGCTTTTTTGATTATAGGTTTCGCTGGAATCGTTTTCTCTTCAGTACCAAAAAGACGGGCCAAACCCACAATCACTATAAGTCCCAAACATATTGGTATTGAATACTTCGTTGAAACTTGCATAAATTATGATCTGGTCATTTAGGAAAAATTATTGGTTATAACCAAAACGTTTCAGCATATTGGCATTGCTTCTCCAGTTCTTATTCACTTTTACCACCAGTTCGATGTGAATTTGTTTTCCGAAGAATTTCTCTAAATCAGCACGGGCATCTGTTCCTACTTTTTTAAGAGCAGCACCTTTATGTCCTATAATGATTCCTTTTTGAGTTTCGCGCTCTACCATAATGATCGAACGGATTCTGATAATTTTTTCATCTTCAAAAAATTCCTCTGTTACGATTTCAACTGCATACGGAATCTCTTTGCTGTAATTCAGCAAGATTTTTTCACGGATGGTTTCGTTTACGAAAAAACGTTCCGGTTTGTCTGTTAATTGATCTTTTGGATAATAGGCCGGTGATTCCGGTAATAATTCGATGATTCTTCCAAAAACTTCCGGAACATTAAAGTTTTGTAAAGCCGAGATTGGGAAAATTTCAGCATTTGGCACTTTCGCTGTCCAGAATGCTACCTGCTCTTCTAATTGCTCCTGATTCGAATTGTCGATTTTATTCAACAACAACAAAACCGGAATTTTAGCGTGTATGATTTTATTAAAGAAAGCTTCATCTTTTAAGTCCTGCTCTCCTATTTCGACCATATAAACCAGTATATCAGCATCTTCAAAAGCCGATTTTACAAAATTCATCATCGACTCCTGCATTTCATAAGCGGGTTTGATGATTCCGGGCGTATCCGATAATATAAGTTGAAAATCTTCGCCATTCACGATTCCAAGAATACGATGACGGGTTGTTTGTGCTTTTGATGTAATAATGGATAATCTTTCTCCAACAAAGGCGTTCATCAATGTTGATTTTCCAACGTTTGGATTCCCGATGATGTTTACAAAACCTGCTTTATGTGACATTTGTGTATTATTTAATTTGCAAAGGTAGTCATATCAACTCAATACAGAAAATAAAACATTTTTTAAAGTTTTCGTTGGATTTCTCAAAAAACGGCGTATCTTTGCACCCGAAACATCGCGGGATAGAGCAGTAGGCAGCTCGTCGGGCTCATAACCCGAAGGTCACAGGTTCGAGTCCTGTTCCCGCTACAAGATAAAAAACATCACTTGAAAAAGTTGGTGTTTTTTTCGTTTATAGCACTTTATATTTATGGAAGAATTTGTTTTTATATTTCTTCTTTATTCGGAAAACTGAGGGGTATTCTTTTAAAAATGTAGATTTGTTTTTCATTTTAGGACACAAAAAAACTCGCTGTCATGCGAGTTTTTGTTCTATCCTTTGTCAATTTTCTTTGCGGGCACGGAAAGAATTTCCGCGCTATCTTTGCGCATATCCGAGCGATCGGGTTTGTGACTAATTAAGCCCATTATTCGGATTTGTCAAATATTCCAAATACAAGACCATTTTTCCATTAAGCCAAATGCCCAAATCCGTTGTAGTGGCTGTTATGTGATGCCAATTTAGATAACGGGTTTTCTATCTAAATCGCTATATGGATAAAATCCTTTTTCTTTTAGCAAATTTATTAATTTGCCACTTCCATTTTTTCTAGCAAATTCCATTTCGCTTCTAAAAACTTCTAAGCATAACAATAAATGATGACTTCTTTCTCCGATTTTAAATTCTTTGTTGTCAGGTCTATAATTATCTAAAATCAAGCAATTATTTTCGTCAGTTCCATTTGGAACTTCAATTGTTTCATTCGGATTTAAAATTGCTTGAGAAGCATAGTTTCCAATAGTCGTAAATATTCCACAAAAGCGTCTTTCGATTGTATTAAATTCAGTTTGGTTTTCTTCACTTTCGTTATAATCTAATTTTGTAAAACCAACCAATTCATAAGTCCCAATTCTGTTCGGTTTTGGTCCAGATCCGTCAGGATTTAATAATTCCATTGTTGCAAATCCAGTTCCCTTAATATGATTTTTAAAATAATACATATCAACTGCACCTCCAACTGAAAATGGAATTATTGCGTGTCCAACAATTCCATGCATTTTACCTAATACACTTTCTAACCCTTGTTCTTTTAATTCGTAATCGTTATTATATTCCTCTTCGGTAAATTCTCTTGTCGGCAATTCAACTTCCTTATTTCTTCCACCGAATAATTTTTTGAAAAAACTCATATATCTTATATTTTATTTTAGTCGTTTTTTGGTTTGGTATCACATAACGTTCTGGCGCTTGGCGAGGTTGGGGATTAAAGATGCGAGATTTTTCTGTTAAACACAAATTTTCCAAATACAAAACCATCTTTAAATTAAGCCTAAAACCCAATCTCGCCAAACGGCTGTTGTGCGTTCGGTTTTTTATTCATTTTGTTTTCCGATTAGTTCAATTTTGCTTTTCGTTTCTTTAACTTCTTTTCGTGTAAGTAAAAATGGTAATATTAAACCTAAAAAAATGAAAAATAAAGAATATTGCTTAAATGGTTCTACTCGTAAATATTCTGGAATTAGCGGATTTTGTGATGGACTTCCGATTCTCGAAATTAATATTAATAATCCAATACTAAAAGTTAACAAGCAACTCAAACAAATAATTAAGTTGTCTTTCAGAATTTCGGATAAATTTTTCCGTTTTCTTTTTTCCGTTAACATTAAACCGCAAATTGGAATTGATGAGATTAAAAGATAATCAAAAGTATTTATGTCAACTCCGAAAAAGTAACCTGTTTTATTTTGTAAAAATCCTGCTAGACCAAAAACTGAGGTTGGACCTAAAAGGAAGTTCAGTAATATGAATAAAAAGACTGAAATTGAGATCGATAAAACTTTAATTTTTCTATTCATTTTTTGTCTTTATGAATTTTGTTAAATAAAAAAGTATCATAAATAGGAGAACAAATAATAATGGCAAAAGTTTATCTTCAGCTTTTATATTATGGCTTGACGCATTTATTATTAGCCCGAGAAATAAAAACAATAAAATTAAAATTACCAAAATGATTTTTGCAACTATTTTAAATATTTTCATTGTAAATGTCGTTTTATTTAGGTTTTCTGTTGCTCCAAACTGACGCACAACTTGTATATATGTCTGATAAAATCCGACTTATCTACCCTAAAGTGGGTTGCTATGTCTGACAAATGTCAGTGTTTATTTGTTTTCAAAAATAGGATATTTACTTAACAATATTCAAACGAACTTATATTTGTTGAATCCTTTAGTACATATATGAGTGCAATTTAAATAATATAAAACTTTATGTCAAACTAACTCTTGTTTAAACTCTAATTAATTCTACTTTCTGAGAATAAAAATAAGAACTAAATAAGCAGACTTGTATTCCACTAATTCAATATTATAAATGACTAAGATCAAATTTAAACATGGAAATCAATATAAAATAATATTTATTTTTTTTAAGTCATCCACAAAATGGTTCGAAAATTGTCCCGTTAGGGCTACTAGTATAAAGCTTCAGAGAAATCTGGAGCTTTTTTGTTTTAACTATGTTTTATCCTCCCTTAGTCAACATCTCGTTGCGTTCACGAGCGGGACGCTCGCGCCAGGGAGTGGGCAGTTTTTATTTCGTCCGTTTTGCTTCTATCTTATTTCCATTCTGTAATAAAAACAAATTTGAAATTTCTCCTTTTTCGTTCTTTTCAAACTGAATTTGTGCATCTACTACTTTATAGAAAAATAACATTTCACTTTCTACAAATATCGGAAACGTATTTTGTCCTGTCAATTGTGAAAATAGTTGGTCTTTATCTAATGAAATTTTGATTTCAAAATCTTTTTCAACTTCATAAGTCCCAACAAACTTTTGAAGTTCTTCAGTTGTAATACTAATTTCTTTTCTTATTTTTTGCACAGGCAATGGTTTATTATATAGAATACTTCTAATTGATTTTGAAGGAATTGTAACGTTGTTGTGATTTTGAAGTATTATTATTGTTTTATCATTTGTAATATGTCTTTCAATAAAAGCTACATAACCTGGCCAACCACCACTATGATTTGCAATTTTTCCAAAATCAGCATTGTCTTCAATTCCCCAACCAAAACCATAATTCCTTTTAGCTCCGTCTTTCAAAGTTGCTACTTCAAAAACTGCTTTCATTCCCTCTTTTGTGAGTAATTTATTGGCATATAATGCTCTATCCCAAATCAATAAATCTTTTACAGTTGAATTAACTGTTCCGTCTCCAACAATACCATCAAGCCAAATAACCATTTTAGTTTCTTTCAATTCGTCTGGTAAAACATATTTTTTCAAACTATCTGAGTAAACATAACCAAAAGCATAATTGTCAATTTTCTTTGGCGATAATCTACGAGTATATACAAAGGTGTTTTTCATTTTCAACGGTTGGAAAATAGCTTTGTTTAGATAGTCAGCGTATGTCAAACCCGATATTTTCTCAATTATTGATGCCAATAGTGCATAACCCGTGTTGCTATATTCCCATTTAGTATTTGGCTCAAATACTATTTTTGGTTGATGGGTACTAAATATATTAATTATGTCTTTGTTAGTGGCAATTTTAGATTTGTCAAATAAACTATCCATAAGCTGCATATAGTCTGGTAGACCTCCAGTATGATTTAATAAGTTTCTTATAGTTATACCTTTATAAAACGAGAGTTCGGGTAAGTATTTTTTGATGTCATCGTCCAAATTCAACTTCCCTTTTTCTTTAAGTATCATTATCCCCATAGCTGTGAACTGCTTTGAACAAGATGCCAATTCAAAAATCGAATTTTCGTTCAATTTTTCTTTTGTTGTTTCGTTTGCAAGTCCAAAACTATGGCTATAAATAACTTTCCCTTTTTCTGCAATTAGAAAATTTCCATTGATTTTCTCTTTTGAATAAAGAGAATTGAGTAAACTGTCAATTTTTTGAATTCTGTCTTGTCCAAATGTAAAATGTCCAATTAAAAGAAGTCCAATTGTAATTGTTAATTTCATTTTTTTATTTCTTGTTAATTAATGTAGGGAGATGTCTCGCAAAATTGCCACCAACTTATTTATATGTGTGACAAAACCACACAAAGCCATCCAAATTTGGATAACTATGTATGATAAATTTCATACATTATTTATCTTTCAAAGATATTTTTTTTTCAATACAAACTGTCAAAAGGACATTAAATTTGATTCATCTTCAACGAAGTCAAAAAATACCACGCTCTACGAATTCTCCCGGCTTCGCAGCAGTTATTTTTTTCCAACAATCTTAGAATTTGCAATAAGCAACTCATTGATTTCACTTAACAACTCAAATTCATCCACAGGAAACAATTGAAGGATAACCTCTAAAATAAGCACAACATCCACAGATGGATTTTTGATTCTTTTTGAAATTTCTTGTGCTTCACTATCCAATGCTAAAATGCATAATTTAAGCATATTTGTAATAACACAGCCAAGTTCTCCATAATGCAATAATTTAATTTCGGCTGTAAAATATTCTGTATTATCGGTTGGCGTCTTTAAAGTATTTAGATACAGACTCATTAATTTTTTAAGATATTCTAAGTCTTTAATTTCTTTTGTTTCCATAACATCTTATTATTTTTATTTGCATAGTTCAGGAAGTTTTCACAATAAAACAGGAACATATATGACTGGATTTATATGTTCCTACATTTATGACTGTCCATTCATAAGTACTAAACACTAATAATCAATCTACTAAAATAAAAGAAGTAGAAAAATTAATTAAGATTGTTGGAAATAATATAAAAGATATTATAAAAGGAAAAAATCTTAAAGTAAGAAACATTGCTCACGATTCAGATTTAGATATTGAAGCGTTAAGAAGATATATGTTAGGCAAACAAATTATGGGAATCGACAAGCTTATTCGAATCAGTAAAGCTTTGAATGTAGAAATATCAGAATTATTCCGAGAAATATAAACCGCTACTAAGACAAAAGCTTGAGAGAAATCTGAAGCTTTTTTATTTGTTTTTAGATTTACTAAAACTTGATTTACATTGCGGGTGCGAAGTCAGGAGACATTCGCCAGCGTTTCAATAGAACTCTTTGGAGAGCGGGTTGCCCAAATCCGTTGTAGTAGCTATTAGGCGTTCGTACTTTCTTTCTTTATCTCAATTTTTAGTTTTTTGGGTGCATAATGAATTTCGAAACCATTCATTATTGAACTTTTTACTAATGTTTTATAATTTGTCCACGCTTCATTACTATTTTCATATTTCAATAATTTGTCTTCCTTTTTTATTTCAATTTTGTTTCTAATTTCAAATATATCCCATTCTGAAAAATCTTTTGGGTTAATTAAACAACAAACTGTTTGTGGTCGAATATTTTCAATGAAAGTGTTTAAGTCACAAACTTTCTTCTCTAACTTACATTTCAACCATTCTTTGTCAGTAATGTCTGAAACGTGAAATATGTGAATTGTGTCCTTTAATTTATTCAATAAAACGATTTCAGCAGAACTATTTAAATTCCCAATCTGAATAAATTCTTTTGGTATTTCAGCTCTGAACTCGCTCTCAAATATTTCAATAGTTTCTAATTCTGATGTCAAACTTAAAGGAATTTCAAACTCCTTTTCGTCACCTTCGATTATTAATTCCGCTGGTATAGCAAGTAAATCATCTCCAAATATTTTAAATGAATGCACTTGTTGAAAATTATCCGGGAACAATAATAAATCCGTTTCCGAAAATTTTGTTCTTTCCGAAAATTCTTGAAGTTCATGCTCAAGTTGCCAAAGTTTATTTTTCATCTAATATTCTGCTCTGTTGTTTTCAGTATGACGCCTAACGTCTTGGGACTATAGCGGGGTTGGGACCAAATTAAGCCCATTCTTCGGATTTGCCAAATCATCTCAACTACAAACTACACAAAGCTATCCAAATTTGGGTAGCTTTGTGTGATAAAGTATTATATTTTTTTATCTTTGAAATTCAAAATTTTTAAGCCAAATGGCTTTATCTTTGAGCCTTTAGAAAATTGATACTCATTATGGAACAGAAAATACATCAGGGAAAAAACGTAAAACGTTTTAGAGAAATGCTTGGCATCAAACAGGAAGCATTGGCTTTTGATCTGGGAAATGAGTGGAATCAAAAGAAGATTTCTATATTGGAGCAAAAAGATATAATTGAAGATGATATTCTTAAACAAATCTCAAATTCTTTGAAAATTCCTGTGGAAGCCTTTCAAAACTTTGATGAGGATCAGGCTATAAATATTATTTCGAATACTTTTGGAGATAATGCTTGTGTTGGAAAAAATCCTACCTCTACATTCAACATCAATCCTATCGAAGAGTTAAAAAAACTTCACGAAGAAAAAATTGAGTTATACGAGCGCATGCTGAAAGAAAAAGATGAAATGATGGCAAGGCTTGAAAAATTAATCACTAAATAATTTCTAAATAATTCTTATTCATATTTGGAAAAATTAAATACGAAATAAGATCAAAACAAAAGCTTCAGAGAAATCCGGAGCTTTCTTTGTTTATGAAAACTCTACTTGCTACAGATTGCGGGTGCGAAGTCAGAAGCCATTCGCAATACTTTCTATAAGAACGCTTCGAAGATCTGAGGCTTACAAATCAAGTTTGGAAATTGAAAAAATATTCTAAAGAATCCAGAAAAGTCTTTCGAATCAGCAAAAAAATAATCTATATTCTAAATGACCCACATACAATGCAACCAATCTAAATTATGATTAATAAAGATTCAAAGAATAATTATGCACACTTTACAGAACGATTAGATTTTTTTATCCTTTTTATTTATTCCGTTTTGTTGATTAGCACGGCGGTCATTGCTTATCTAACAGGCCATGAAATACTAACCAATACAAATGTCGATGGCTCATTGCATATTAATAGCTCATTGTATACAGTATTCTTTATCTCCAGCTTTTTCTTCTTTCTTGCTTTGTACAGTATTGTAAGATCATGTAAAGAAGCTGTTTTTTTCATAAACGAAGTTCAGATCCACCACAACACGATAACATTGGCAGGATACAAGTATAATGCTACATGGGAAGAAAATCTAGATATCAAAAATACCCAAATTGATATAGTAACTAAGAAAAGAGGCAGGGCTCCAGAGGTCTATTATTTGCAATTCATTGATGAATTAAACTTAAAATATAATATAAACACTTCTTTTTATTGGAGTTATGCCGAAATTTTGATTTTGTACAGCGACATTAAAAATTTACAAAAAGCAGATATAGCAACCGTCAAACCGAGATTGAAAAACTAAAATTTCTTTCTTGAAAAATCTAAGACACAAATGGTTAGATTTTTCGATTCTTCCCGCGACTAGGCAAAAGCTTCAGAGAAGTCCGGAGCTTTTTTGTGTAAGCTAAAACGTAAAAAGCCTGGATACTTTTATAGAATTTATAACAAACCAAAAAAAAAACTGCGCAAAGTTTACAGAAACATTTGCGCAGTTTTTCATGGTTACCTTCGAAGACCGAAATTACCAAATTGTTATTCTGTCTTTTTGAGGCAAAAACATTTTATCTCCAGCTTTTATATTAAATGCTTCGTAAAAAGGTGTAGTATTCATTAAAGGACCATTAACACGCCAATTTGGTGGAGAATGTGGATTATTGTTAATCCACAAACGCAGGAACTCGTCTTTCATTTTTACTCTCCATATTTTGGCTATAGAAATAAAAAAGCGCTGGTCTGGAGTAAAACCGTCAATTTTTGTATTTCCTTGTCCTTGTTCGGTCATTTTAAAAGCATCATAGGCAACTGCTATTCCGGCAATATCCGCCGTGTTTTCGCCAACTGTCATGGCACCATTAATGTGCAGATCGCCTAAAACAGTATAGGTACTGTACAAATTGATAACCTGTTGTATTCTTGACTTAAACTTGGCATAATCCTCTTTTGTCCACCAGTTTTTTAAGTTGCCATCCTTGTCATACTGAGCCCCCTGATCATCAAAAGTATGGGTTATTTCGTGACCTATAACCATTCCGATACCTCCGTAGTTAAGGGCGTCATCTGCATTATTATCAAAATATGGGGGTTGTAAAATACCTGCAGGAAAAACAATTTCATTTGCCGTAGGGTTATTATATGCCGTAACTGTTGGAACTGTAGTATACCATTCTGATTTATCGACTGGTTTGCCCAATTTTGCCAATTGAAATTGATAAGCTGCTGTAGCAGCCGAAACCATATTCTCGAAATAGGTATTCCTGGCTATATGCACATTGTTATAGTCTTTCCATTTATCCGGATATCCTATTTTCTTAGTCATGGCTGCCAATTTTTCTTTGGCTTTTTGTTTCGTACTTTGACTCATCCATTCCAATTTATCAATTCTTTTGCCGTATGCTTTTTGCAGATTATTCACGAGGGTTAACATACGTTTTTTGGCATCTTCTGAAAAGTATTTTTTCACATACAATTCCCCCAACGCATCACCTAGGTAAGTGTCAACTACATTAGCCATTTTTTCGCCACGTGATTTTTGAACAGCCTGACCAGAAAGGACTTTGGTATACTCAAATGAGGCATCTGCGAATGGCTTACTTAAATCATCTGCATATCTCTCGAGAGAATTTGCTTTGAGATAAATTTTCCAATTATTAATAGGAATGCTTTTTAAAAGTTTATTTAGCGCATCATAATAGGCAGGCTGGCCTACATTAACAGAATCGGTTTTAGCACCTAAATTATTCAAAAAAGTAGTCCAGTCTATGTTGGAATGTCTTTTTGCAAGATCTGCCACAGCTATTTTATTGTAATTTGCCTGTACATCTCTAAGTTCCACTTTTGTTTTATGCGAAACGGCGAGTTGTTTGTCAATATCGTAAACCAAATTAGCATTCTTTTTGGCCTCTATGGCATTGCTGCCTGTTTGTTGAAATAATGTACTAAGGTATTTTTTGTACGCTTCCTGTATGGCAACAGTTGATGAATCTGATTTGAAATAATAGTCCCTGTCAGGCAAACCAATACCCGTTTGATAGATTTGGGCAATGTTCATACTGCTGTTTTTTTCATCGGGTGACACTCCAAAAGCTATAATAGAAGGATTGCTCACTTTTGCTTCATTAACTACAAAGTTCATTAAGGACGGTAAATCGCTAATGGCTTCAATTTTAGAAAGTAGAGGTTTGACAGGTGCATAACCGCGTTTATCAATGGTTACAGTATCCATACCTGATGCATAGAAGTCGCCTACCTTTTGTGCTATACTCCCTGCTGAATTTTTGCTTTGCGAAAGACTGTCCAATATTCCTTGCAGGCGCATTCGTTGTGGGTAATTCATAAACATATAGGCACCAACTCCGGCTTGAGATGCAGGTATGGACACAGAATCATACCATTTGCCATTTACATATTTAAAAAAATCATCACCAGGCCGCAATGTAGAATCTATTCCTGTGATAGCAACATATTTTTTTTCCTGATGTTTTGAGCATGCTGTAAAAGCTAAGAATGCTATAAAGAGCATTAATGAATTTTTCATAATCTGGACTATTTCTATTAAAATGAACTGAAAAATGTTTGAAAGCAGATACTTTAAAATGTATATGCTTGGTATATTTGATTTTAGCAGAACAATATACGAATTCGGTTTTTAATTCTAAAGTTTATCTACCCTATTGTTATAGATATTTTTTATCTTTGAAACTCAAAATTTTTAAGCCGAATGGCTTTATCTTTGAGCCTTTAGAAAAATTGATACTCATTATGGAACAGAAAATACATCAGGGAAGAAACGTTAAACGCTTCAGAGAAATGCTTGGCATCAAACAAGAGGCATTGGCTTTTGATCTGGGAAATGAATGGAATCAAAAGAAAATTTCAATACTGGAACAAAAAGATGTAATTGAAGATAATCTGCTTAAACAAATCTCAAATTCTTTAAAAATCCCTGTTGAAGCTTTTCAAAACTTTGATGAGGAACAAGCTGTGAATTTAATTTCGTGTAATTTCTCGGATAATGCAATGTTCAATAACCGAATTGAAGTTTTTAATAACAATCCGATTGAGGAGATCAAAAAACTTCACGAAGAAAAAATTGCTTTGTTTGAGCGTATGCTGAAAGAAAAAGATGAAATGATGGCAAGGCTTGAAAAATTAATCACTAAATAATTCGTATTTGGAAAAATTAAATACGAAATAATCATTTATAAAAAATAGCAAAATAAAAGCTTTGGAGAAATCCAGGGCTTTTTTCGTTTTAGAATAATTTATAAAAAGTTGATCTATTTTTATAAAGTTTACGATTTACAACAAACAAAAAAAGCACAAAGTCAGAGACAGCTCTTCATAAAGGGCGCGTATAGAAATAAATAAGTCATAAAAGTGATTTTAGTCGAAATCTCTTCTATTTTTGCCAAATGTTAGAAATTCTTTACCAGGACGAATATATTATAGCCATTAATAAACCAAGCGGGCTGCTGGTTCACAAATCATTTTATGCGCGCGATGCAAAAATTTATGCTATTCAGGAATTAAGAAATCAAATAGGTGGGCAACACGTTTATCCCGTTCATCGGTTAGACCGCAAAACATCTGGAGTCTTGTTATTTGCGCTTGATAAAGAAGTTTTAAAAATTATGAATGATCGTTTTGCCACACGCGAAGTCGAAAAAAAATATTTAGCCATTTTACGTGGCTGGTCACCCGAAGAACTCACGATTGATTATGATTTAACCAATGATGATGACGTTACACAAAATGCAATAACATACTTTCATCGTTTACAAAATGCCGAAGTTGAGTTAGAATTTAATAATAAACCAACGTCACGTTATTGTTTGGTAGAAGCAATTCCGGAAACTGGACGTATGCATCAGCTACGAAAACATTTCAAACATATTTTTCATCCCATTTTAGGAAGTCGTCCACATGGTTGTAACAAACAAAATAAATTATGGCTGGAGAATTATGACCTGAAAGGAATGATGCTTCATGCACATCAGTTAATTTTTAATCATCCAATAAAGAATGAACAACTCATCCTGAATGCAAAAATTAATGAAGAGTTTAACAGAGTAGGCAATATTCTTAATCTGGATTTGAGTAAGTATAAATAGAATATAATTTTGAAATTACTGTTGTATTTTCAGAGGCATTCTCAAAGCTTTCATTAAAACCCTGATGAGAGCGGGCTTTTAACAGTATAAAGCTTTGTCTATATACATATTAGCTGACCACAACACACATAAACAACTTATAGTCAACAAACTAACCCCATGGCTTGTTTTAATTCAATTGCTTATTTTAAATTAATTTCTTTGTTGTAATGTAAATTTATCCTATTTTTATCACAAAAGTATAACTAAAAAAATAAAGTAAAAACGATTGTCAATAGGGAATATTAAACTCTGAAAATTAAACCATCCCTATTTACTTTATTGATAGTTGCTTATTTAATTTTTATTTCAATTGAAGGACTTTATTTAGATGTTAAACTCACTATACTTCAGTATGGTTACATAGATGCTCAAATTTAGTATCTATTATAAATAATTATGCACAGATCTGAGTTTGTAATCGAACAACTTATACTTATCTATGATGAATAATAAAAATCTGATATCAATTTTTACAATCGTATTGTTATTTTTTTTCTCCTGTAAAATTCAGGCACAAGGCTTTGATAAGAACACAAAGGATAGTTTAATGCTGTACAATAAAATACTTTCAGAAAAACAGATGCATCAGGATCTTAAACTGCTCCTTGCCATAAATGAAAAAGCAAATTCCGGCTTATACCAATACCGCTCTAAAAAACAAATAGACAGTATTTACAACGCTACCATTAAAGGCATTAAAAAGCCTATGAGCGTTACCGGATTTTACAAAATAATGCTCCACCTGGCAGATTATGAAGGAAGTGTACATAATTATACCATCCCTGATCTTGAGTTAATAAATTTTCTGAATCGGCAAAAATCATTTTTCCCTTATCCTCTTGTTTATATTAACGGACAAATTATTTTCGATGGCCAATCATCAGATATACCACCCGGTTCGAGGATAAGAAGCATAAACGGGGTAAATGATGCACAATTGATGCAATCTTTTTATAAATATTATACAGCAGATGGTTATAACATTACAGAAAAGTTATCGGCCAGCGTAAATAAATCGTTTGGGATAAACTATCTGCTGGAATATGGTCTTTGTAATGAATTCATTATAGAATACAATTTACCAAAATCTGAATCTATTGAAAAAAAGGTATTTCCTGCGGTAACGCTCAAGCAAAGAGAAACAAACATTAAAAATAGATTTAGTGCTCCTGTCACTGAATTGCTAGATTACAAAAAGCAGCCTCCGTATAGCTTTCGCATGCTTCATCCTGCTATAGGTTTGTTAAATCTAAGATGGTTTGGTATGGCATACGGATCGGACGATCCTAAGTTTGAGACCTATGTTCAATTTTTAGATAGTGTTTTTACAGGACTGGACAAAAACAAAGTTTCTAATCTGATAATTGATGTTAGAAATAATCCTGGCGGCAGCGACCCTAACTTTGAACAGCCTGTAATGTACCTCACAGATCAACCATTCAAAGAAAATGTAAAAGCTGCTATCGTCTTTGACCCCGACTTTTTACCTTTCGAAAAATATTTCTGGGGCGTTTCAACATCACAACGAATGGATAGCCTTTCTAAAAAAATGGGGAAACAATACCTAAAAGATGTGTATCCGGTTTTCAAAAATAATATAAGCCTGCAAAATCAAAAATACAATCCGGTATATCATCCTAAATCACCCGGGTTTAAAGGCAATGTTTATCTTTTGATTAATGAAAATGTAGCATCAGCTGCTTCCCATTTTGCTTCTCTGGTAAAAGCGTATGTTCAAAATGTCACCATAGTTGGTGTAGAGACCGTGGGCGGTTACTATCTTCACAACGGACATTCACCACTGGTTTATGAGCTTCCCAATTCAAGGATAAAAACACAATTTTCAATTGTAAATCTGGTACAGGATGCCCCAAAAAAAGATAATCAGCCAGAAGGTCATGGTATTATGCCAGACTATGAAGTATGGCCATCTCTAGATGATTTTTTCCAACATAAGGATACGCAAATGGAATTCACCCTTAAACTTATAAAAATAAAATAATTTGGATTTTTTTATACTTCCCAAACGACAGAAAACTCCAGAGAAATCTTAGGCTATTTTTTTATCGAAGAGGTCCTGATTTTCCATTCACGAGCGGGTAGCTTTTTATTTTTAGCAGGATGTTTTTAGTGAATATAATTTCCAAAGTCTAAAATCAATGATTTATTGTCAGAATGGATAAAAAGAACCCTGACTAAACTTCCATCGTTAGTCTCAATCAGATATTCATAACTGGTTACGGTCCATAAGTCTGTCAGGTCAAAAATGCTCCTTTTTACTTTTTCTACTAATTGACTCAGGATGTCAATATGATAATTGCTTTTGAATATATCAGGCGCTTTGTTGAATGTGGCTAAATGGTCAAGGCACCATGAAAAGTTCTCATTTATTCTCTCTTTGATGCTATCAACATCTTTTTTTGTTGGTTGAATCTTATGTATAAAAAAAAGTTCCGTACCAATATTATTTGGAGAGGGAAATATAAATCGATCCCGATCATTCACTCTTTTGTCTATGCTAATTCTTATGTCCAGAATTGTCGGATTATATCCGTCTGACAATACACTCATGAAATCGGAAAACAGTCGAATTGAATTTTCCAACAACTTTGCCCGGGTCAGTTCGTCTTCATTAATTACCATATCCTTACGATCTATTTCCTTCTTTTTCAATTTTCTCGACTACAATTATCACGTTTGATTTAAAATTCTTATTTACAATTTTAAAACTGGCAAGATAACCGTCTTTTATATAAATTGTTTCAGTAGCATCTGCTTTCATACCAATTTCCTGAGCAGGAACTTTTACAAATCCTAATTCAACAAATTTATTGACAAAATTAAAATCAATACCATATCTTGACATTATTAAAGCAACCTGATCAGGATTTTTTCTGGTAGAAATAGCCTGTCGTGTTTTTTCATTAATCCAAACCCCTTCTGATTCGTTAAAAACCCAATTATTACTGATTTTATTGAGTTCAGCACCTAAATCGGAAAAAGAAACCGTTGCTAGTTTTAAAAGATCTTTAGGTTCAATTTCTCTATTTTGTGTGCCCTTCATTTTTATCACACTATAATTATCAATCAATAAATCGATATTGTGAGGATCACTTTTAGAATAGACAATATTGAGTTTTTGACCAACATAAAACTCCTTGAATTCATAACTAGAAACATCCTCAACTGCCGAAACGACTTTGCCCTCTTTTGTAGTAAATTCGACTGTAACGCTTGCATAATTTATTTTTCCTTCTATCGACTGTCCGTCAATAACCGTTGCAACAGCATCTTCCTGTGTTTCTTTTAATATTTTATCTGCTCCTGAGGAAAAACAACTTGATATAATGAAATAAAATATAAAACCAGGGAAAAAGGATACTATAGCATACCCTTCGATTGGAGGTTTTGGCTTTCCGAATTTCTTGATGTTTTTTTCTCTCCAGCTACCGTAATAAATAAAAACATTCAGAAGAGAAATACTTAAACAAATTGTTCCCAGAACAGAAATTATAACTGTGCTTCTGGTAATGCCTAATCCGGGAAGAATGAAAAAGAATAAAGCCGAAAAGAATAAAAACAAAATTGTCCAGACTGTAAAACGAATTATATGCTGTCGTGGATACGTTTTTAATTTATGTTCTAAAATCTTGCCTTGAGCCACTTCAATTATAGTGTCAAATTCACCAGGGTCAATTTCTTTTCTTTTTAAAGAATCTTCAATTTCATATTGATCATCGCCAGCATTTATTCTATCAACAATGTAATTTACAATTTCGTTGTTACTCATAGGAGTTTCTATTTACTATTTCAGTTTTTTTCACAGCTAATATAGAATAATTTATTAAAAATTAGCAGGCAAATTCTTAAGTGCTTAATCTAATAACGTGGGCAACTTTTCAAGAGAACGCTTTAGAGAGCGGGACAGAAAAAAATGAAAAAAGTACCGGAATCGATGCTATTTTAGGCCAGGCGGTAATGCTGTTTTGCTATTAGGTAAAATTTGCGCTGGCATTTCTTTTACCCAAAACTATAACTCTTTTCACTAAAGCAGCAGCAGTAATTATTTATACTTATGCATTTTAATTACAGGAAATTAAATAGTTTCGCTTTAAATAAATTTTAATTATGAAAATTATCTGTAGTGCAATATTGTTTCTCATTTTTTTAGGTTGCAAAAAAAATACAACAGAAAAAGAAATGAATCTAATGAACGAAATGGACTTTGTTCCAAACAAAAGCATAAAAATAAAAAACTTATTAGCTTTTAAAAATGATCATGTTTGTATAGGTACTTATATAATAAAGAATGACTCCATTATTTCACAATTTGAAATTCAATCGAAGTATTCCTTAATGGTAATGAAACTTAAAAATGTTTCTAAGAATTATACTTTCAATAATCATCAATCAACTAATTATTCCACACCAGGCTATTTTTCAACCATTAACGAAGGGTTATATGAAGTTAATTTAAGTCCGGAAGTATTTAAAGATAACTATAAAATTAACAGAATCGATTTTTTTTCAGATAATGAGATAAACTACCAAGTAAATAATGACACTATAAAAAGCTTTAATCTGGATTTCAGTAAATATGTGATCAAAATTAATAATCAGGACGCAAAGGTAATCTACAGTAAAATAGAATATTATGGATTAAAAAATATAAAGGCAAATATATTGTTTTATCAAATTGAAGATCAAGTATATATTTTCATTATGACACCTTTGAGAAAAAATATTGTTATAGATAAAAACAAATTGTATGAATATCTATTTGGTAATAATCCTCTAAATCAAAAGATTTAACTTTTAATTGATTCAAAAATAGTTTGAGAATGCCTCGCTAAAATCATTATGAAAAAGCTTCAGAGAAATCGGGGGCTTTTTTATTTTTATTCTTTGTTGCTTATTATAGAGCGCATTCAGGATTCATTCTCACAATTCCACATAAAAAGAAGCCAAACGACGAAAGTATATTCTTTCAAAACAAATAATTCTTTAATTTTATTGAAAGTTATGATTTAATATAAAAAAGAAAAAAAAACTTCTTTATCTTTTTTTTCATGTAAAACAACCAATTATTAATCAAATAAATACAGCTTAATTAAGCCCATTTTATTTAAGGTTTGATTATTTCTAAATGCGATATTCTCAGAATAAGTAAAAAGTTTTTTTTAGAAATCATTTTGTGAATTTTAAAATTAATTGCATTTTTGCACCCGCATTAGAAAAGCAGGCCCGTTCGTCTATCGGTTAGGACGCATGGTTTTCATCCATGTAAGAGCGGTTCGATTCCGCTACGGGCTACTAAAAGCTTCAGAGAAATCTGGGGCTTTTTTCGTTTATATTGCATTCAAGTAATTAAGATATTTATATTTCGGGTGCAAAGCCAGAAGATCTTCACACAGCATTCACAACCACAATTTATCTTTTATAAACTCTTCAAAGAAACACAGCATACTTAGAAACAGAGTTACCATATTCTAATTAAATAGCTATTGCACCAAGGCATCAGTCAATTATCCGGGCAGGACATTCTAGCAACTTGTAGGGGTATAAAAGACAAGGTATTTTTCGATTACATCATTTGTCTTACTGTTTTTTGCTATAATTTTATAAATGAATCTGGTGGTGAAAAAGCTGGCAGGCAATTTATCAACAGCTTTAATATTCCTGATTTCATCTAACCATTCCGGTCCACAATGTTTTTCGACAGCATTTTTGAGTTCATCAATAGTAAAATTTATTGGTTGGTCTGTCGTTTCATCCATTATGGGAAATTTCAAGTCTTTTTTATCAATTTTAAGTTTAGTCCATTTTGAAGTATAGCCCTTCCAGTCTTCCAAAATGCAAACCGGAACCTCAATTTCACGTTTTGTAGCTATGGCTACTTTTATTTCAAATTGTCCGTACATTTCTATTTCATCAAACGCAGCTTCTTCAATTTTAAATGATTTTTTAAACATCCAGTCACCGGGATTAAGATAAAAAAAAGCAGTATCTTGTTTGGTTTCATAAATGTTATCATTCTTGTTGTATTCATCTTCCCAACTCATATCAATGTCTTTTAATGAAAGGATTAAATTGGGGAATTTAATGGTAACATCGTTTTTTGAATTACTTGCAATTTCTTCTTTAGTGGATACCAAATTTTCTTGCTGTCCCGTTAAAACCTGCTTTTTATCTGTTTTTTTGTTTAACTCCTTTGTTGTTTCCTTGCAGGAGAATAACAGAAAACATAGTACTAATATTTTGAGCGTAATTTTCATAGCGGCTATTAAGGTTTCATTCGTGAATTAATTCAAAATTAAAAATAGATAAAAATCTACTCTTAATAAATTTCAGCGAAACTATTTTTAAAGAATTTATACGCAACGTTATTTTACTCTTGTCATTACCTTACCATAGTCCTAATAATTAAAACGATACAAAAGCCGGAATGATTTCAATACACTCTATTTTTAGCATTGTATCCATTAGCATTGTCACAATCTGCAATAAGCAGCTTATTAATATTGATGAGTATCTCAAATTCATCAACAGGAAACAGCCGGAGCAACACTTCTAAAATAAGGGCCACATCAATAGATCGATATTTAATCGTAGCTGAAATTTGTTGCGACTCACTATCCAATGCCAGTTGCTTTTTATCATAATTTAAATTTTGTCCTGTTTTTTTTAACAATTGGTTATCTTATATGATAACCTAAAAAAATAAAATGAAATATAAGTTTAGAAATATAAAATCGCATACCAATAACATTGAAACAATACCTTAATAATTAAATAATATGTTTTCTTAATAACTGCGTTTATATTAGTAAATGTTTTTATAAATTTGCAATCTCGTATCGAAACCCATTATTTTTAATTCAAAATTATGACTTTCACATAATTACGTTAAAGTCTTTATTCAAAATTATAGTATAACAACAATTAAATCCAATGTTTAAAAAAAACAAACCCCAAATTCTATTTTTTATTCTTTTAAATCTATTTTTTTCTATCAATTCATTTGCTCAAAAAAATCTTTATGCCGGAATTGAAATCGGACGCCGGGCAATAAAAACTTCAATTCTGGATGTAAACAACATCAAGAAAGCAGATTATAAGATTCTCTACTTTTCGAATGAAAGAATTAGTCTTGCCGATCATATTGCTGCCAGTGGCGAAGTCCCTCAGGACGACATCAACAAAGTGAGTACTATCGTTGTTGAACAATTAAAGAAAATAAGAGAGGAATTTAAAATTCCCGAAGGAAACATCTTTATCGTTGCTGCTCCCGTATTCTCATCTGCCCGCAACATTGATGTTTTAAAAAATAAAATTAGTACGCTAACGAACAAAAGTATTGATGTAATTAATGTTGATGAAGAACCTAAAATGCTGGTAAAGGGCGCTATACCACCTGTTGATTATTCTAATGCCCTATTGCTTGATATTGGTGCCCAAACGACTAAAGGGGGCTATATTGATGAGCTTAAAGATAATAAATTAGAGTTTATACCTTTAGAGCTTGATTTTGGTACAATGACACTTACTGATGCAGTAAAAAAGACAGTTGCAAATCCAAATCAGGTTAATGACATGTCAACCTATCAGGAAAAGTCTTTTGATTTTAACCCGGTTTTGCGTAAAAAGATAAAAGAATTGCTTGATGCAAATCCTCTTTTATTAAAAAAAGAAAAAATCTATTTATCCGGAGGAGCTGTCTGGGCCTTTGCAACTCTGTATTATGACGAAAATACTAAAGATCATTATATTCCTTTAACGCTGCAGGACGTGATCGATTATGATGCTATTTTGAAGAATAATTTCAACAAGTTTAATACTCTTTCTAAAACCAATAAAGAAGCAGCCAGAGTTTTGAGCACGTATGACCAGAAATACCTTATTTCAGCAAACAACATACTTTTGAACTGTCTGGAAAGCATTCCAAACTTAGAAACAAAGAAAATATACTTTGCAAAAGATGGACAGGTAATCTGGCTTATCTCCTATATTGCAGATCGTTCTAAAAAAGTAAATACTAATTTTTAAGAGTATCTGCTTTACCCATTTAACAAAGCCTCAGAGAAATCTGAGGCTTTGTTGTTTTGAATGTTTTTTAGGCTCGTATTTGCCAGGAAAGACACGGCAAACTAATCTTGTTTTGAATCAAGGTCAATTTCCTTAATCTTTCTTTATTTCCATCCTTCGAAAAGCACTTAATTAAGTATTCTTTTTTTATAAAAAATCACTTGTAAAACTAGCGCTTTTTAGTTTCCATTAAGTCTTTTACACATTAAGGATAAGAGATTTACTTAGGTATTTGATTATACAACCTGATAATAATTTTCATTGATACTATTTTGAAACTAAAGAATAAAAAAATCAGAGATTGAATAAGAGGGCTTAACCCTAAAGTAAAAGACAAAATCAATTGCTTTTTTTTAGAATTTGCCCTCTCTTAATGGTTCTTATTTAGAATTACATCATAAAAAACAATGCTCTTTGCAGTTTCTCCAGTTGTTTTGCAGGCATATTTGCTTTTACAAATTTTATATCCGGTAATTTTGGGATTAAATTGGAAGATTTTTTAAAATACAATTTTAAATCTTCAAAAATTTCTGTCTTATTTTTTGATGCATCTATTACAATTAAACCTTTTATCTCTTCTATCAGACATAAACTAGTATACAGATGTTTATTAAAGATGCAGATCATAACATTTTTACCTTTTTGGTCTAATTCGAAAAAATCTAATAATTCTGAATATTCGTAAACTACAAATACAGAACGATCAAAATCATTCAATTTATTTTTACCTTTCAATAAAAAAGAGTCTTCAGAAAATTCAAACTCATTTTTAAACTTTCTCTTAAACATTTTTAAGAAAACTCCTTTATTATCCCGAACTAAAACTCTTTCTTTCTGTATCATTTTTTCTTAAGAATTAGCATTTATACCTTTTTATAGTACACTATAATTATACTTTAATAACATGAATTACATTGTTTTCGACAAAAGAAATTAACTCTTCCATATTTCTTCGATCGGAATATTTAGTAGAAATAGAAATGATATAACCATTTTTCTCTTTAAAATAGAGAAACAAAAAATCCCTGGTTAACATTGCTTTTTCAATTTTACTCCATTTATGAGTAAAATCGCCTAGAGGAGAATGAATACAGATAAAAGAGTTTGTAAAATGGAATCGGTATTTACAGGCAAAATTATCTGACTTTGCCAATCTTTTGGCCAGGCGAAATATGATTTTGCAAATTGAATTGACAAAGGAGTACTGTACCATTAAAAAAAATATAATAAGAACTAAACTTCTTATTAACCATTCCATTAAATCGTAGCCGCTTCTTAAGTCAAAAAAAATCAAAAAAAACAATACTGTACAAGAAGTCCATAACACCCTATCCTTATAAATGTTTTTGAAATACATTTTGTTTAACTTCTGTATTTCAGAAACACTTAGTTCAAACTGTAATGAAAAATTCGAACTATTCATATCCTTAAATTCTACTTATTATTTAAATAGCAAAATTACCGCAATAAAAGAATCTGATAGATCACAAGGAGACATAATACTATCACAATAAGACTAATTATTGAACATAAAGCGTTCTAAAACAAAAAAATACGTGATACGCTTTTTATACCTGAATAATGAAATAAAAATCCAACAAAATTCAATTGTAAGATTTTGTTTTTAGTGTAAAAATTATATCCTGATTTTGCCGATTTGAATATCTAAAAATAATTTAAAAAACAACCTCAATAAGTCAAAAAAGTATTACAATAAGACACAATAATAAAACCTATTTAATTTGTTTTCAAATAGTTAAATTAAACATTAAATTAACTATCATAACTGAAATAATTAATTACTTTTGATCGCAATTTAAAACTGTTATAAACAATTTCTTACAGAATGAAATCTTTACCACTTAGCGAAAAACTTACAGAAAGAGTAAAGGAATTAACCTGTCTTTATGAGATCTCCAAAACAATATCACTAGCAAATAATGTTGAAATAAAAGTCTTTAAAAAAATAATTAAAAGCATCAAAAAGGCCTGGAGATTTAACAATGATACTATTGTAGAAATACAAATTTCAGATTATCATTTAACAACTGCCAAAATACCCCAAAACACCATTTACCAAATCAGTTATATTACGATTCCGGGTGTCGATCGGGGTTTTATAAAAGTTCATTATCCTCAAAAAAAACACAGTCAGGATCACTTTCTCGATGATGAACAAAAACTACTCGATACTCTTGCAATCGAAATTGAAAACTATATTCAGAAATTTCAGATTCTGGACAATAAGGCTTCGTTACAAAAAACAGTCGAACGTATGAAGCGTCTCTCTGTCGTTGGAGAAATGGCCGCCACGATTGCCCACGAAATCAATAACCCATTAGCAAATATTTTAGGATATGCTGAACTAATCAAGCTTAGCAACACAAATCTGGAAATAGATTCAGACATAACAACTATTATCAATTCCGTTATCTATACGCGTGAAATTGTAAAAAAAATAATGTTCTTTTCCTGCGACAGGCCAAATCATTTTCAGGTGGAAGAAGTTAAGCCTGTTATAAATTTTGCTTTGCTGTTTTTAAAGCCAAATTTTCAAAAAAAAGAAATCAAAAGCGAGCTTATCTTTAAGAACAATATTACCAGTGTAAAAATTGATTCAGTACAAATAACCCAGGTTCTTTTTAATTTACTAATTAATGCCCTGCACGCCTCTCCCAGAAACAGTGTCATAAAAATAATCATCGAAAATGACCGGGAAAATTTCTTTATAACCATTGCAGACCAGGGATTAGGGATTCCACAGGAAATTAGACCCAAAATATTTGAGCCTTTCTTTACCACAAAAGACATAAAAGAGGGTTCCGGACTTGGCCTTAGTATTGTTCATGGAATTATCAAAAGTCACAAAGGGGAAATAGAAGTCACAAATAATTTTCCAACAGGTACTATCTTTAAAATCAGGTTGCCTTTAAGTTAGCACAAAATGAATGCAAGAAAACAAAATATACTTATTGTAGACGACAATTATGAAATGTTGGATCTTTTACAACGCCAGATAAAAAGTTTAAATTATAATACTTATAAAGCCTCTTCTGTTAATGAGGCAACAGAAATCTTAAAGCAAAATTCTGTAAGCCTTTTAATTACAGATCTAAACATGCCGGAAATAAGTGGTTTAGAATTACTTAAGTATGCAGAAGAACACTTTCCATTATTACCCAAGTTAGTTATAACAGGAATGCCATCTATCGATAATGCCATTAATTCAATTAAATCAGGGGCATTAGAATATTTAATTAAACCATTTACTGTAGAGGAGTTATACAAAACCATTCATTTATCTCTTTTAAAAACAAGAAATAATCAGGAATTTACCAATCTTTCTATTCCTGATGAGAACATTTATGCCGGTATAATTGGACGGTCTAAGCAATTCAGAAATTTAGTTGACATCATTAAACGTGTCACCAACAATAAGGCAAATGTACTGATAGAAGGAGAAAGCGGCACAGGAAAAGAACTTATTGCAAAAGCCATTCATTACAAAGGAGAACGGGCTAAAATGCCTTTTGTAGCAGTAAACTGCGGAGGCATCCCCGAAAGCCTAATGGAATCTGAATTGTTTGGATATATTAAAGGAGCTTTTACAGGAGCAACAGAATCTAAAATTGGTTTGTTTCAGGCAGCAAACGGCGGAACTATTTTTTTAGACGAAATTGGCAATGCACCTATGGCAGTACAAACACGACTTTTACGAGTTTTACAGGAAAAGGAAATTACCCGCATTGGTTCGACAAGTCCGGAAAAAATAAACGTGAGAATCTTATCCGCAACAAATAATGATCTCTACGAAATGGTTTTAAAAGGTACTTTTAGGGAGGACTTATATTACCGAATTAATGTTATAAATATTAAAACAACACCATTGCGGGAACGTAAAGATGATATTTTACTATTAGTAGATAATTTTATCTCCAAATACTGCCTTGAATATCATAAACCCCGAATACGATTAGATGATAAGGTCTATAAAATACTCCTTCGTTATTCCTGGCCTGGTAATATACGCGAACTGGAAAATATTATCCAACGAATGATCATTTTGTGCGATGAAGTTATTACGCTTCAAAATGTGCCAGAGTACCTTAAATACCATATACCTGAACAAAAAGATTCTTTTAAATCATTAAAAGAGTACGAAAAAGATCAAATCCTTAAAGTATTAACGGCAGTTGGCAACAACAAAACCCAGGCTGCAAAAATTTTACAGATTGATCGAAAAACATTAAATCAAAAAATCATCTAAAACAGGGATATACTCCCCTCATGGGGAAAAATTCCTTAGTGCAAAATATACTTAAAAAGAGATCAGGCAAAATAATGAGTTGATTTCCAACTACTAAGTAAAAGTATAAAATATTCGGCACATCATTTGTCTACTATAAGTCAAATAAGTATTAAAATAAGATTTATCTTATAATTGTCTTTGCGTTCCTGGATAATGCATATTAACAGTGCATTAGCAAAAGATACAGGCATTTCAAATCATTTTAAAATCTTATCTCACAAAAATAACTGCTATTAAAAAAAAATCAATTACTTATTAATCAGCAATTTAACAAAAAACATTAACTTTATATAAATTAAATCAGCCTATGAAGACAATTGAACATTATTATAGTGCAGATCTGGATTGGGTAAAAAATTTAGCAAAGCAGTTTGGAGGAAAAGTAGAAGGCAATTTCATCATTGTACCTGAAGACATGCTGACTGGGACCCGATATTTTTTAAAATGTGAGGAAGGCATCGTAGCCTATTATATTGATGTAGAATACAAAAAAAATTTACATCTCATACAAAAAAACATTAAACCCGACTTTGTTGGATTTTATTACAACCTCACTGAAGGGGAAGCTACCGTTTCAGGGCACAATTTTATGTATAATGTAAGCAAATGGCAATATAATTTATCTGTTATTGATAGCACTTTAGAATCTGATTATAATGTAAAAAAAGGAAGCAAAACTTTTGCCCTTTGCATCTTTATCAAAAAAGATATTATTGAATCTTTTGCACAAAAAAATAATATCACTTTACCTCATATTAATAAACTGATCGATTCTAAACAAAATACAATGGTGCGATTTGACAGAATGAGCAGTGAAACTTTTCATATTCTGAATGATCTACGAAAAAATAAGGTGGGAGGCCCAATATTTAATTTAAACTTAATTGGAACAGTTCACATGTTAATCTCTAATTATCTAAAAAAAATTGCTACCAAACGTCTTATCATTCAAACGGTAAACCAACAGGATTTATCCACTATTATATCCATACAAATGTATTTGCTAAAAAACATTGATGATCATTTTCCGAGTATAAAACAACTGGCAGAGAGAGCAAATATGTCTGAATCTAAATTCAAAAACTTATTTACTAAAATCACAGGAAATACGCCTAACGTTTTTTTTATGGAAAATAAATTATCCCTTGCAAAAGAATTACTGGAAACAAAACAATTCACCATATCCCAAATTTCAAACAGACTCAACTTTACCAACAACTCTTATTTTGCTTCAAAATTCAGGAAGCATTTCGGAATAACTCCAAAAACATTTATCAAACAGATGTAAAAACGATTTTCAAAATCTGAATGTACCAAAACTAATTCTTACTGCATTAAAACAAAATGTCACATGAAAAGAATTACTCATCATTATAGTTTAACACCTGAATGGATGCAAGACTTTGCAGATCAGCTTAAAGTTAAAATTATCGATAACAAAATCATTCCTGTTCCTAAGGAAATTGGAAAGGGACAATTTTATTTTACTCAGATTATGCCGGGAATTTCAGTAGTATTTATCGATTTTATACTATCCAAACCTTTAAAGATAATAAGACAAAAATCAGAAGAACAATTTTATATTTTTCATTTTGATTTAAGCGAACATACTAATTTGATTAAAATTAACAATAAAGACTATGAAATTGGATCCTACGATAAACTGGATCTTGCCATTATTGATAATGTAATCGAAAGTTCGTTTAAACCTGTTGTAAATGAAAAAACTCTTGCGATTCGAATACTGGTAGATAAAAAATTGCTTTACGATTTTATAGCAAAACATTCCAGCAAAGCAATATTAAAAATTAAAAAAAAATCAGGCAAGAAAACCTTTTTCCATTATGGACATATCGATAGTAACAGTGTTCTTTTAATCCAGTCAATTAAAAACAAATCAGTATATGACCTGCCTTTTGATTCTCTGCTTAAAGGGATTTCCTTAAAACTATTAGGTAATTTTTTCAGTAAGTTCTATGAGATCGAAACTAAAAACAATGAAGTAATAACTGAGGCAGATAACGAGTCTATTTTTAAAACAAAACTTTATCTTCTAAATAACCTTTACAGCCCTTTTCCTTCTGTAACTTTTTTGGCTGCAATGGCTGGTATGTCTGAATCTAAATTTAAAATGTTGTTTAAAAAATGTTTTGACAAAACACCGCAAAGCTTTTTTATAACTGAAAAAATGAAACTGGCACAAAAACTTTTATCCAGTGGTGAATTTCATTCTATTACCGAAATTATATACGAATTGAACTATACTAAGCTGAGTTATTTTTCAACAAAGTATTTTGAATTCTTCAAAAGAAAACCAACAGATGATTTTGTAAAAAGCAAAGCAAGAATAAATGAAAGTGTCTGTTAGGTTCTGTTTTTAATCTTAAAATCAAAAAAACCAGTAAATAATTTACTGGTTTTTTTAACATTTATTATAAAGCGGTAATGATAAATTCGCTTCTTCGGTTCATTTGATGTTCTTCTTCAGAACATTTTACTCCGTCTGCACATCTGTTTATAAGCTGTGATTCTCCATATCCTTTACCTGTTAGTCTTTCTGATGAAACACCATTTTTAATCAGCCATTGTATGGTCGATTTAGCTCTTTTGTCTGATAAGGTTTCATTATATTTATAACTTGCCCTGCTGTCTGTATGGGAACGAATATCCAGTTTCATCGATGGATACTGATTTAATACATCCAGTATTTTTTCTAAATCCAAAGCTGCTTCCGTACGGATATTAGATTTGTCCAAATCAAAATAGATATTGGTAATACCAAAACATTTTCCTAAATCGTCACCAATGACTACCTGACATTCTGAACTTTCCATTGCAATTGGAAAATAGGTTTTACCATTTTCTTTTAGCACGGTAACGGTTTCTTCTCTGGTAGCATATTTTTCTTTTTCAGCTCTTATTATGTAATTCTTCCCACAATCAACAGCAAAAGTATAATTCCCTTTTGGATCAGAGCTGCCGGTACTTATTAAATTGTGCTGAGAATCATATAACGATAATTTGGTATTAGGCAAAATCTCTCTGGTTGCTGCATTAGTAATAAGCCCGTTGAGCTCCTGCACACAAAGAATACCTTTTGTTTCCTGAAATTTATAAATATCATCAGAACCTTTTCCTCCATTTTTGTTAGAGCTAAAAAATCCTTTTCGCGAACTTACATCTATTATAAAGGCAAAATCATCTTGTGGAGAATTAATATCTGCCCCTACATTTTGAATATTACTTACACCATCCTGCCCCAGTTTTCCAACAAAAATATCTAAGCCTCCTAATCCCGGATGTCCGTCTGAAGCAAAATAAATTTCATTATCACTCGTCACATACGGAAATGTTTCTTTTCCTTCGGTATTAATTTTAGGTCCTAAATTTTCAGGAGTACCAAATTTATCATCATTTATACTTACTTTATAAATATCTGACTGCCCATAAGTTCCCGGCATATCTGACGCAAAATACAGTGTTTTTTCATCAGGGCTAAGCGCTGGATGTGCTGTACTATAATTATCACTGTTAAAAGGCAATTCCGTTATGTTAGTCCATTCATTATTTTCCAGAGTTGCTTTATAGATTTTTAGAAGCGTAATTTTATAATCGCTTTTTCCTTTCTTACCATTATTGTAATTATTTCTGGTAAAATAAACCGTCTTGCCATCTTTGGTAAATACAGGTGTTGACTCGTGAAATTTGCTGTTTATTTTTGATTTGAATACCTTCGGGGCATTCAGATTAAAATCCTGATCTAAATTTGCCTCGTACAGATTTGTAAAATGCTCTCCGGTCCAGGTATGCTTTCGCTGGCTAAAATTACCTGTATCCCTGGCTGATGCAAAATACACGGTGTTATTATGGATGAAAGTTCCATAATCAGAATATTTTGAGTTAATGCCGGCATCTTCAATTTTGTAACGGCCGCTATTGGCTTTTATTTTTTCAAGATAGTCTCTGTCTTTTTCATACAACTTGCCTCTCACATCATTTTTTGAGCGCTCATTAAACAGATCCAGCATCTGGTTAGCCTTTGCCGTTTCTCCTTCTGATTTTAAGGATTGGGCATAGCGATAATAATATTCTGCTTCCAGTAGTGTATTCATGGCAAATAACTCACCATACCATTTGGCAGCTTTGTCGAAGTTTGAATTAAAATAATAAGCGTTACCTAGTTTTTTAAATAAATCTTCTGATTTATATCCTTTTTCAGCTACTCGTTCATACGTTTTGATGGCGTCGATATAGGCATAGTTATCGTATTTTTTATCACCTGAATTGACTTTCCCTACTTGTGCATAACTGCCTAACGAAAAAACACTTATTATTGTGATACAAAAGAGTTTATAATTTTTCATAATAATTATTTTTAGAAGAAACGAGGGGTTGTTATTTTACTATTTTTCCTAAAGAATTCATATCGCAGAAATATTTCATGCGAGCCTGAATTGTATTTGTTCAAACTGGTGGTTTCATGATCGTAGCCGTATCCTATATAAAGTCCGTCTGAAACCTGAAACCCTGCCATAGCACTTAGTGAAGCACTCCATCTGTATGCCGCACCAAGAACAAACTTATCCATAAACATAAAGTTGGCAGAAACATCAACCTGTAAAGGCGCACCCTCGACCATTTTAGCCAATACTGCAGGTTTGAACTTTATGTATTGATAATGGTCTAAATCAAATACATACCCTCCCATTAGATAGTAATTGATTTTGCTTTTGTAAATCGCAACATCACTGTTACTCTCACTATATCTGTTAGTCTCGATGAAATTAGGCACAGACAAACCAATATATGCCTTATCAGAATGCCAGTAAACTCCTGCTCCAACATTAGGCGAAAATTTATTCTTTAAATCCTGAAATTGAGGGTCTCCCTGGTTTTCCGGATTTAATTTAGTAACGTCCAGATTAAATAAATTAGCAGTTCCTTTGATACCAAACGATAATTTAAAGTTGGCTGAAGTCTGAACGGTATAAGAAAGATCTGCTGAAAGATTGTTTTCATTAGTTGGTCCAATTTTATCATTTACAAAAGAAACACCAACTCCTAAATTGCTGTTATTTATGGGGCTATTAACCGAAAAAGTACTTGTTGTTGGTGCTCCGTCAAGTCCTACCCACTGGGTACGGTACAAGCCAAAAACACTTAGGGTTCCGCGCGATCCCGCATAAGCCGGATTTATAGTTATAGTGTTATACATATATTGGGTAAATTGAGCATCCTGCTGCGCATAACTTACAATAGCTGTAAACATCAAAACGAAAGAAAAAAACCTTGTTTTCATAATGTTCTAAGTTTATAAACAGGGGGATTTTCCTCCCCCCTTATTTTGGAATTAAAAATTAATTTTTTATATATAAGTAACCCGATTTATCAAGCATTTTATGAGAAGTATTATCCAGGTATTTCAGTATATAGAAATAAGTTCCGTCAGGTAAACCTGCACCCCTTGAAATCGTTGTTCTTCCATCTGAATATCCTTTGAAAACATTTCCATTGGAGTTATAACCTGATGTTTCAAATACTTTTACTCCCCAACGGTTATAAATTTCAACAGTATTTGTTGGATAACACTCTAATCCTTTAATGTGAAACTCATCGTTAATTCCATCTCCATTTGGAGAAACAGCATTAAAGACTTCAATAGCACAATCTTGTTTAATAACATCAATTACAGTAGGATTATCTCCTGTGAAATTTTCATAATCCGAAAGATCATTTACTTTTTCTGCTGAAGGGGTTGTTCCCTCTGCAAGAGCCTGGTTCGTTACTGATCCAAAATCAATGTCTGCCTGAGTTATTGAATAAATACCAATAAAGTTCGTTGTATTGATCTCCCCGACAGCTAAACTAATTGGGTTACCTGATAAAACTAATCCCGGTAAATTATCCGTAACAATCACGTTGGTTAAGGATGTTTCCCCTGTATTTTTAATCTCAAAACTATATCTGATAGTCTCTCCAGCCTGAGCATATCCATCATGGTTTTCATCTACAAATACTGCTCTTTTAATTACAGCAATACTTGATTCTGATGGAAGTGGTGTGATCGTGCAATCCGAACAATCCGGTTCAATCCTACATGTAGTACATGGCAATGGATCTGTTGATGTTCCCTGGATGTCTATTCCATTTGGATCTTTACCAATTACTGTAGCCAGATTGTAAACCATTCCGGCGTCGATATCGGCTTGTGTCACAATATGGATACCTGTAAAGATTGTAGCATCTTCTGCTCCAGGAAGCAAGACCAAAATAGGCCCTCCTTTGACAGTAGCATTGTCATCGCTAACTGTGATATTGGTTAAAGTTGTATTTCCTGTGTTTTTAACCACAAAGGTGTATTCTACCCTGTCACCAACATTGGTTTTACCATCTTTATCAGCATCTACAAACACACCGTGTTTGGTAATTGAAATACCCGAAGCAGGTGCCAATGGCGTGATCGTACAATCAGGACACTTAGGATCTGGCGTGCATGTAGTACATGGCAGCGGATCTGTTGATGTTCCGGTGGTATCCTCACCTTTTGGATCTTTAGATGTTACCGTAGCTAAATTGTAAACTATACCGGCATCAATATCAGCTTGTGTTATGGCATGTACCGCTTTAAAAGTCGTAGCATCTTCTGCACCAACTGCTAATGTCAGCAAAGGACCTCCTGTAACAACAGCATTATTATCAGTCACGGTAATATTGCTCAAAGTTGTATTTCCTGTGTTTGTAACCACAAAAGTGTATTCTACCCTGTCACCAACATTGGTTTTCCCGTCTTTATTAACATCAACAAATTGTCCGTGTTTGGTAATTGAGATTCCTGAAGCAGGTGCCAATGGCGTGATCGTACAATCAGGACATTTAGGATCTGGCGTGCATGTAGTACATGGCAGCGGATCGGTGGATGTTCCGGTGGTATCATCACCTTTTGGATCTTTAGATGTTACTGTAGCTAAATTGTAAACCATACCCGCATCAATATCGGCTTGTGTTATGGTATGAACCGCTTTAAAAGTCGTAGCATCTTCTAATCCTGGAAGCAATTGGGCTATAGGACCTCCTGTAACAATGGCATTATTATCAGTCACGGTAATATTGCTCAAAGTTGTATTTCCTGTGTTTTTAACCACAAAGGTGTATTCTACCCTGTCCCCAACATTGGTTTTTCCGTCTTTATCAGCATCTACAAATACTCCGTGTTTAGTAATTGAAATACCTGAAGCAGGTGCCAATGGCGTAATCGTACAAGTTGGACAACCTGGATCTGGTGCGCATGTAGTACATGGCAGAGGATCGGTGGATGTGTCACTTACATTTGGGCCACTTGGTGGTGTTCCAGTTGCGGTCGCTAAGTTGTATACGGCAC